>JBLNFG010001208.1:0-3447 GCA_050263495.1 Myxococcales bacterium
AAGTCGCTCGAGTCACCGGGAGTCAGAGAGCCAGGGCCGCAATCGGAGCCAGATCAGCAGCAGGGTCGTCGCGCCGAGCAGGCCGCTTCCGCGGATCATTCATCGGGGCAGCCGGCTTCGGCCAACCAGCCCCACACGGCGCTTGATGCGCAGCTAGACGAAATGATGGGAGATGCCCCAGTTTGCGACTCGTGTGGACACATCACCGTGCGCAACGGCGCTTGCTACAAGTGCCTGAATTGCGGCAATTCCATGGGATGCAGCTGAGTTCGAGCAAAGTCATTCGCATGGATTCGGCTCCTGGCGGGGCAGTCAGTTTGGACCAGCTTTGGACTCGGTTTGGCTTCATTGCGGCAAAATGCCCTGACCTAGGTCGCGAAATTGCGAAGGATTCCTTTTTTGCTCTGACTCGAGTAGAAAGGAACAGTCGAACCTGCACGTTCGGTGCGAAAGAGGACGTCCCATGAATCGATCGTTCAACACACTGCTCGTCTCCGTGGCCCTGCCCATTTCATTGCTCGCATTCACGGGATGCAAAAAGGACGATCCACCGCCTCCCCTCCCGAGTGCAGCCAGTGCCGCGCCGGAACCGAATCCAGTGCTCGCTATCGAACCTGTGCCAGACGTGGTACCTGATGCGGGCGTGCCCGTGAAGAAGGGCGGGGGCGGGGTTGCGTCTCCTGCAGCGAACCTCCAGGCGTGCTGCAACGCGCTGGCCCAAAATGCTGCCAGTGCACCTGAGCCTAACGCCACTTACATGAAACAGGCTGCTGGCACCTGTGGTGTCCTTGCCGCCCAGGGCAAAGACAAAGGGACCTTAATCGCCGCCATTGCCGGGCTGCTCAAGGGCGCAGGGCTGCCAGCAGCGTGCAAGTAGCCCCGAGTACGAACTCGAATCTGGAGTGGAAGGCGTGTGCACGTTGTCCTGCCGCGCATGGGGTGCTCTCTTCAGCTCCAGCCAATTGACGGGCACGTGAGTAGCTCCTGAGATTCTTCCGATCTTCAGCTCGAAGCTGCTCGCCTGTCGGTGGATCTCACACGCCTAGCATCGTCACTCGTCGCCGATCAGTTCTTAGCCCCAGTGGCCGTCCATCGGTGGAAGCTGAAGAGCACCAACGGGATCGGGCTAGCAAAGGCGCCTGTCTGGAGGGACGGGCGCCGCCAACCGGCGCCCCTCAGTTAGCTCGGTAATTCGAGAGCTCCCTGACATGCTCCGAATGCGTCGCGAAAAGAGTTACCACCCGAGTGAGGTGGTTCGATACCGGTCAGTTCTTCTCTAGCTGCCTGCAACGCCGGCCAGTCCCAATGCTCCCGCTGCGCCGCCGCTGTCGCCGATACTGCTGTGCGTTCCGCCTGCGCCCACGCCAGAGGCCCCAGCAATGCCCGAAGCACCGCCGGCACCAGGAACGAAAATGGGTTCTGGCTCTGTGCCCCAAACCAGCTGCTGTCCCGCAAATATCGTGATTCGCTCAGTGAACCCGGAGCCACCGATGTAGCTGTAGTCGTTAGCTACCGTCATCACACGCCAAGTCTGCTCGTGCAGCCGCGAATTAATCTGGACCTCACCCGACGCGGGAACGCTGCCGCCGACAAATGAGATTTCGAAGTACCTGTCCGCGTCCGTTCGCGGTGGGTCGATCGTGAACAGGCTGTACTTGATTTCGCTCTTGGTGATCAGCTGCCCCGCGTGATCAATCTCGAACACCGGCGTCACCCACGCGTCGATGGTGAAATAGTACTTCACCGTGATAGTTGCGAGCTCCAACGCCCCGGGCCCCATATTCACCAAGAGGAAGTCCGTCGCAGTCTCATTTTGCGAGATCGAGCTCTTCTGCTGAACGATGCGGATTGCGGGACCCGCCGAGGGCGCAACGACGGTCGCTGCCGAGCCCCCCCCTGTCGGTGATATTGCGATGCCCCCGGCGTACCCCAGTGCCGCGCCTCCCTGGTGCCCTCCCTTTCCGCCCTGCGTCTCAAGGCCACCCGAGCCGCTGCCGCTAGTAGTCGGCCTGGTCACCGTAACGCTCTGACTGGGAACGCCGCCGAGAGCGGCAACCATACCCGTACCCTTGGCTCCGCCCGCGCCCCCTGGGGCACCACCACCTTCGCTGGGCAAGTCAACCTTGGTACCCTCGGCGCACGAACCCAACACGAATAAGGAGCTCAGCAGGAACGAGCAGAGTGCCCGACGGCTTCCCGACATGTGTGCAGACCTCACGAACATTTAAGCCTAGCAAATGGGCTTTCAAACTGACGCGCTTGCAAGTACGCGTCAACTACAAGCGCTGCAACACGCCCGTTTTTCACCATTCGTGCCAATCGCGCGTGATACTGGGTCAAAGGCCGCAGCGTCACTTAGGTTCCTCTCACGCTGCGTGAGTACGCTCAGTCAGCTGAAATGGTCAAAGCCGCGGCGAAGACGACGCCGCTTTCCCCTGCCGACTCCCCAAACCCCGTTTCCTGAGGCAACGTTTCCGATGACTTTGGCCCATCGCGGGCGCTTCTCTCGTGGGCCCGTCGCGAGCAACGCGTAGTCCTCACCGCCCTGCAACGCCAGTGTCAATGCCGACGAGCGTAGGAGCATCGCAACCTCCACCAAATCCGGAGAGAGCGCCGCTTCCAAAGCCTGAAGGTCGATCGCCAAAGCAACACGGCTCGATTCCGAGATGTGCTCCGCATCTCCAACTAGGCCATCAGAGATGTCGATGACAGCGTGAGCCCTTCCCTGCAGCATGCGACCGCGCCTCAGAAGAGCTTCGGGTCGGCGCCAGCGTTCGACGCAGTGCTCCACGGCTTGCCCATGGTACTTATCACGATGCTCCGACAAAAGGCACAACAGCCCTGCGCGAGCCAACCCCACCTCACCCACTAACCATATCTGGTCCCCGACCGCGGCTGTGGAACGCAGCAAAGCGTTCTGAGACTGACCGAGAACCGTCGTAGTGATCGCCAGGACAGGACCGGATGAAAGATTGCCGCCGATGATGGGACACTTCAGGTACTTTGCGGCTTCCTGCTGGCCTTCCAAGAGGCGCCGCAAGGCACTCTCAGACAAGGATTTCGGCAGCTCGAGAGCGGAAAGCGCTCCGACCGGACTAGCGCCCATCGCCGCGAGATCACTCGCTGCTGCTTGAAAGCTTCGCCATCCGATGTCTCGCTGTGAAAGCCAATCTAACCGAAAGTGCACGTCCTCAACGCTGCTGTCGACCGTCCAGACCCAGTCTCCGGAGCCCGCTCGCAATACCGCTGCATCATCGCCGATGCCGACCTTGATTCGTCGCCGCGACGCACTAGCAAACAATCTGCTGATATGCGCGATTCGTTCGAACTCACCGAGCTTGCTCACGCCCCGCGCTGGATGGCGCCCGGACGTTGTACCTCGTTTGGTCTGTCCAAAATACATACCCGAACGATTGCGCAGCTATCTGCATTGGTCGAGCGAAAGTG
>JBLNFG010001209.1:0-16048 GCA_050263495.1 Myxococcales bacterium
GCGAGTACGGCGCAAATGTTCTCGGTCACTCGGGCTTGCAATCTCATCGAGACGTGAGCAAAAGAGGGCGTGCTTCCGGTTCGACACATCCGAATTTGGAGCAACATTGCCGGGCTGTGGCTCGCAGCGTTGCTCGCGGTCAATCACGCGAATGCGCAAGCGGCTGCAACGCAGCCAAACCAAGCAACGTCCACTTCCCCCGCTGCCCCGTCGCTGCCTGCGGCGGCTCCCGCAACAGAACCTGGGCCCAGCGCAGCGTCGTCGCCCGTTCTTCCACCCATCAACGCCGCGACTCCAACCTCCGGCGATGCTGGTTCTGCCGGGCGCGACCCTGGATCCGACGAGACCGAACAGGACGCAGCGTTCACGGAGCGTGACGTAGCTGTGGCCAAGCCTCCTTCTTCGGTGCGCTGGTTATTGCTTGCGACAGGCGCGGCCACGACGGGCCTATTCTATTTGGGCGGCCTTGGCATTGGAGAGGCTTGGCGTGACGCGCCAGGCAGACCGGACTTGAAGTATCCAATCGCAGGTCCCTTCATGGACCTCGCGCAGACAGGCTGCCCCTCGAACGACTCGAGTTGCAGCAAGTTCCAGCTGGCATTGCGCACCGTGCTGATTTCGATCGACGCATTAGGTCAGGTTGGCGGGCTCGCGTTGATGCTGCAAGGAGCCGTCTTGGGAACAGCTAGCGTGGACGCGCCAAGGGCAACGCCAAGCGCAAATTTGCGCCGCACCAACGAGAAGTTGACGGTCGTGGCGGTGCCCTGGGTCGATGGTCGAAGTGGCGGTGGTCTTAGTCTAACGGGGCGGTTCTGACCTCGTACTGACGAGGATCTCTAGGAGACGCAAAACGGTGTCGATCAGTTACTCAACCTTCGACGTAGCCACGGTAGTGCGTGGAAACGCGTCGTGTCTGAATGCATGCGAGTCGAGCCTCAGGCTGACGAAAACAGTGGTAGTAGCCCACACGCTGGAGGTGGTCTGGTGAATCGTCGAACCAAGTTCGTCCTCGTCACAGGTGGAGTCGTGTCGTCGATTGGTAAGGGCCTTGCCGCCGCATCGCTGGGCGCTCTGCTCGAGGCGCGCGGACTGCGTGTCACGCACATGAAGCTCGATCCCTATATCAACGTGGATCCGGGCACGATGTCGCCCTATCAGCATGGCGAAGTCTTCGTCACCGAAGACGGCGCCGAGACTGATCTCGATCTCGGGCATTACGAGCGGTTCACGTCTGCCCAGCTGACGCGCGCATGCAACGTGACGACGGGTCGCATCTATCAGTCGGTGATCGAGAAGGAGCGTCGAGGGCAGTACCTGGGAGCCACGGTTCAGGTCATTCCCCACATTACTGACGAGATCAAATCTCGGGTGGTCAGCGCAACCGCGGACGCCGACATCGCCATCGTCGAGATCGGCGGAACCGTGGGTGACATTGAGTCATTGCCGTTTCTCGAAGCGATCCGCCAACTCAAGCTCGACGTCGGACCCCAGAATGCCGTCAGCGTTCACGTGACGCTAGTGCCGCACATCGCAGCTGCGGGTGAGCTCAAGACCAAACCCACTCAGCACTCCGTACGTGAGATGCGCGAAATTGGGATTCAACCGGATATCTTGTTGTGCCGGTGCGATCGTCCGATTGGGCGTGGACTGAAGGAGAAAATCGCGCTTTTCTCGAACGTTCCGGTCAACGCGGTTATCTCGACGGTAGACGTTGCCTGCATCTACGAGCTGCCGCTGGTGCTTCACGCGGAAGGATTGGATCAAGAGATTTGCGATCGGCTCAACATCTGGTCGCGCCAACCTGATCTCTCCGAGTGGCAGCGCGTGGTAGAGCGCTTCAAGCGCCCGCACAACGGCACAGTGCGCATTGGAATTGTTGGCAAGTACGTCCACCTCAAGGACAGCTACAAGTCCCTGCATGAGGCCCTGGTGCATGGGGGGCTCGAGTCCGACGTTGGCGTGGAACTGCGCTACATCGACTCGGAAGAGATCGAACGCGACGGGCCGGCGCAGAAATTGGCCGGTTTGGATGCCATCTTGGTGCCCGGCGGTTTCGGTGACCGCGGTATCGAAGGCAAAATCGCGACAGTGAAGCTCGCTCGAGAAACCGGTTTGCCCTACTTTGGGATCTGCCTAGGAATGCAGGTGGCCGTCATCGAGTTCGCGCGGAATGTCTGTGGCATGTCCGGCGCCAACTCGGCGGAGTTCGGTAAGGATCTGAAGTACCCCGTCATCGCCTTGATGAACGACCAGCAGGGGGTCGAATCCAAGGGCGGTACGATGCGGCTCGGTGCGTATCCATGCAAGCTTCAACGTGGAACGCTTGCGCACCAAATCTACGGCCGCGAGGAGGTGATGGAGCGTCATCGTCACCGGTTCGAGGTCAACAACCAATTCCGCGATCAACTGGCGGCGAGCGGGATGCTGCAGTCCGGCACCAGCCCGGATGGCACACTCGTGGAAATGGTAGAACTGCCCAATCACCCGTACTTCGTCGCGTGCCAGTTCCATCCCGAGTTCAAGAGTCGTCCGACGGCCGCTCATCCCTTGTTCTCAAGATTCGTGCGCGCGGCCCTGTCGTATCGGGACGCGAACCAGAAACCCGGTCGTGCTGAGACGAAGAGCTCTCCAGCAGTAAACGCGGGGGTTTGCTAGTGTTACTCGCCGAAGGTAAGACCTACCTTTCGGCGTCAATCCGGGGGGCGTTAGCACGGCCCCCTACGCTGCAGCACTTTGAGCCCATGGAAGGCGCGGGCTCGAGTTCGCCGGAGTGGACCTCACGTCTGCAGCCATGTCGCCGCGCCTTGGGGGCGGTAGACGCCGCGTGCGTGCCGCTTAGCTCTAACTCAGCAGGGAGTCGGGGTTGACGTTCTGCCGAGCGACGGGGACGGCGAAGTGGCTGATGCCTCTGGCGTTGGTCCTCGTCTCGGGCTGCGCGTCAGCCTGGTTGGACGTCGCTCAGCGTGCGAGTCTACCCGAGCTAAAGCGCGAGATTCGTAAACGTCAACGGACTGGTGCGATTGATGCGGGAGAGACACGCGAACTTGCGCGCGCGGTGTTGAGTCGCGAAATCCGTTCGGCAGTCGATCCCGACGGCGAGTCGCTTTTCGGCGGCTTGACGGATTGCGTCCGGGAAATCGATGCGCAGCTCTGGGAGCGGTCACGGCGCGATGATCACAGCGCAGGGGCGGCGCTACTAGCTTTGGCGCACGGGAATAAGGCGCTGTCGGATCAAGTGTGGCGTGAGGCGGCGCGCGCGAGCTGCGCCTACCGACGTGCTGCGGCGGCGCGCGCGTCAGGAGCCCCTGAGCGCTGGATGGTGCGCGCGGCTTTGCTGAACGATCCAGACCAACGCGTCCGCAAAGCTGCGCTCGAAGCCTGTATTGAGGCGCCCACGCAGCTTCATTACGCCAGCCTTGTCAGCATCTTGGGACGAGATCCAAACGCCGAGTGCCGTGGACTCGCGGCTAAGGCCCTAGGCGTGCTCGGAGGTAGTACGGCGGAGACGGTTCTGTCCGACACTTTCGAACACGCCGATCGTGAGCTTCGGCTGGCCATCGTTTCGGCTTGGACCCGCACCCGTACTTTCACGGTGGGCGGCAAAGCACAGCTGATTCAAGTGGCGCGTGCCGAACCGGGAATCGTAGGCGCGTTGGCCGGTGCGGACTTGGCCCACGGCGACTCTGACGCTCGCGAAATTGGCCACGCTCGAATCTCGCGAAGTCTGCAATTTGGCGCGGATGAGGAGCGGCACCTCGCGGTCAGCGCGGCAGACTGGTCGCGCGAGGACCAGGCGCAATGGCTCATTCGGCTGGGGCTCGACTTGGGGGACGCCCAAACGCGAGCGCTCGCACTCGGCCGATGGCTGGAGCAAGCCCGATACGAGTGGCCTGGCCGTACTTGGCTGCGATCCTTGGCCGAAACTGACGAGAGTGCAGGGATCGAGGCGCGATCGATCCTGGCTGCTGCAGGTGATCACTGGGCGGTCGGGCCGCTGAGGGCGCAGTTGCGTTACGCCGCTTGGCAGAGTCGAGCTAGAGCGGCGCGAGACCTTTGGCGACTGGAGGACGCAGCCGGCTTTGCGATTGCTTTGGCCGACGATGCCCCCGAGGTACGCGTGGCAGCCGCCTGTGCTGCCCTCGCATTGTCAAAGCCATAAACCAGCGAGAGCAGCGGTGCAGTCGTTGCGCAGGGCCGTTGAAGGCGATGCGCGAGTTTTAGCGTCGCTACCGGACAGCCACGCGCGCCGAGGGGTTCAAGCGCGTGTTGAGCGCCTTTGCCTCGGCGTTGCTTGGATACGTCGCGAGAACGCGCTCCAACGTCTTGCGGGCGTCCTCGAGGTGACCGGTGCGTCGCTCGAGATTGACCAGCGCGAGCAGGTTTTCCGGAGAGGATTCGAGTCGGACGAGCTCCTTGGCTGCGCGACGAGCTTCGCCCCAAGCGCCCGTAGAGGTTGCCGCTGAAACCCAATGCCTAAGGAGCTGGGGGTTCTGACGTGCAGCGGGGGTGGCATTGCGGGCGATATCCAGAGCAAGTAGCGGCTTGCTCTCTTTCAAGGCCTTGCCCATGCGCGACGCCTCATCGTTGGCACCGCGACGCACTGGCGTCACGCTTGAAGAGGTTGTTGCCGCCTCGTCGCGCTCGCGCCTTGCTACGGAGACCGGAGTCGTGGTTGGTGATCCATCCTGCGTTCCTGCAACGCGACGTGGCTCGTCATCACGAGTGGTCGCACCCAACGAGTGCGGCATTGGGTTCGTCGCGGGTAAGAAGCTAGCGTTCGCGGAGGCGTCACGTTCTCCATCGGACTGCGTTGAGGTCTCGGCGAGCTTCGTAGAAGTGTCCTGGCTGTTCAGAGCCAGGGCGATCGCCTGCTCCGACTGTAGCTGGAGCTTCCCAACGACGCGAGCCATTGCCGGCACCTGCGCGTGGGCGGCGAACGCGATAGATTGCTGGGCTAGATGCTCACCCAATTCCTGCGTGCGCTGGCGCGCGCCCGGGATCGCTAGCAATGCTGCGAGCCCCAGCGAAATCGTGATAGCGCCAGCGGCTGCGCGCACTGATCTGCCGGCTTTGCGTCGCCCATCGGCTTCGCTGTCCAGTATCCGCTCAATTGCCAGTCGCACCTCACCGGCCGAGGCAAAGCGTTCTTCGGGCTCAAGTGCGAGCAGTCGCAAACACAGGCGATCTACCGCCTTCGGCACACGGCTCGCGACTGCGCGTTTGCTGGGTGCCTCCACTCGACCCTCGAGTTTCTGACCCAGCAAGGCCGCCAAAGAGTCGGCTTCGTGGGGGCGCGATGCAGTGAGCATTTCGAACAGCACCACGCCAAGAGCGTACAAATCGCTCCGAATGGACGCAGGTCCGCCCCTTAGCTGCTCGGGGGCAAGGTACTCTGGCGTACCTTTCAGGGAGAACGATTCAGCGCCGTCGGAGGGGGGCTGCGAACGCCGTAACGCTGACACGCCGAAATCGAGCAGTTTCAACGTCCCTTGGTCGGTCAAAAACAAATTAGCCGGCTTGAGGTCGCCATGGATGACCTCCGAAGCGTGAGCCGCCTCGAGTGCTCGACAAATCTGAACGCTTAGAAGTAGCGCACTCTGCCAATCGAGCGGCCCCAGGCTCTGAATGCGGCGGTCCATCGAAGCCCCATCGAGGCGCTCCATGGAGAGGTAAGCCTGTCCTGAGGTCGCTAATCCGAAATCGTAGACCTTTACGATGTTGTCATGGCTGATGGAAGCGACGTGACGCGCTTCGGTTCTAAACTCCTCGATCGCCTCGCGCGTCGTAGATGCGGTGTACAGTTTGAGTGCCACCCTGCGTCCCAAGTCGACGTGCGTGGCGTCGTAAACGACACTGCTAGCGCCTTCTCCAATTCGTTCGCCCAGTGAGAAGCGTGTCCCGTCGAGGAGCTGGGGCTCAACTGGTTCTGGCTCGTCAGCTGGCGCGGGGCTTGGCGACGGAGCTATCGCGGAAGCAGGCGGCTCGATGCGTCGCGCCGCTGCGACCAGGCGCTGAAATTCCGCCCGTGTGCGGGTGGGCTCTGCGGGGTAGAGGCGCTGCATCAGCTGCGATATTCGCACCCGAACACTGCGCTGCCCGTCACTGGTGCTCGGAGCTCGCTTTAGCAGCTGCGCCAAGTCGTTACACGCCTCGCTCGCGGATTCGAACCGATCCTCAATCCGCGTCGCGGTAAGCCGCTGGCAAATCGCGTCCAGTTCCGGGGGGGCGTCCAGCATGGTTGCGATTGGCACCAGCACTTTTGTCCCTGCCGCGACTGCTGCCAAATGCTCGGCGGCATCTCCCGTAATGAAGCGGCGCCCCGCGAGCAACTCCCAAAGCATGACGCCCACGGCGTAGAGGTCAGCAGGGATCCCTCCCGCTTGATTATTCGCGACCTCGGGTGCCACATACCCGGGCTTCGCATACACGATTCCGGAAACAGTGTGGCACCGCCTGTTTTGGCCACGCGCCGTCCCAAAGTCGATGACCTTAACGTCCCCACCGTATCCAACCATCACATTCTGAGGGCTCAGATCGCGGTGAACAATGGATAGCGGCTTTCCCGTCGCATCCGTCCGCTCGTGAATATGCGACAACGCTTCGGTCAGTCCGACTGCGATGGCAATGGCATCGGGCCAAGCCAGTCGAACACCTAGTTGCTGCACGCGCAGGCGCACCTCACTGAGATTGCGCCCCTCGACGTGCTCCAGCACCACGTAGGGTTTGCCGCTTTCGTCGTGGCTCGCGAATAGAACGCGAACAACGCCAGGGTGCTCGAGTTGGGCTTGGATCCGCGCTTCGTCGAGGAACCGCGCCAAGAACGAGCTATCTTCAGCGTGCTCCCGCCGGATCACCTTGAGCACACAGGGCCGTTCCGCTCCGTCGATCGCGCCCGCTGAGGTAGCCAAGAACACCTCGCCCATTCCACCCTTGGCGATTCTCTTAAGCAAAAGGTGACGCTCGAAGAGGCGTGGCAATCCCTCGTCGGCCAGGTCCGTCTGCTCGACCTCGGACGCTGGTTTCGACGACTTGGGGCTCGGTTGCAGGCTGCTCATGGCCCGATGGTGCCAATGTGGGATAACGTGGGCCAACTAAGTGGCGTCAGCAGTATTTCACTAGGAACCCAGCCTGCGAAGCCACTGTTCAACTGACCGACCTTATTTCTAGCCGCACACCAGCTTTTGGTCACTCGGAGTAGCGGAGCGATGTCCGAGGTCGCGCCTAGGTCGCCCCACGCGGCGCGGTTCTAGTGGGGCCACGCGCCATGATTTGGCGCCAACCGCACCCTGCGGTCGCATTCCAGGGATTGTATCGACCTCGATACGGGTTATGCTCGGCGCCCTCTTTGAGTCCATGAGAACCGGGAACCTTGGCTCCAGACATTTTGCGAGGCAGCACGCCATCTGGCTTCGATGGTGCTTCGTTTGTCTGTTGGCCATGGGTGGGTTCTGGCCTGACGTGGCGTGTGCCGCCGCGGCGATCCCCATGTGCTCGGCTTTCGGGGAATGCATCGAAGCGCCGCCGCCCGAGGCGCCGCCCACTGGCGGCGAGCTAAGAGCCAAACGTCGCGGATTATTCGAGCACCAGGCGAGTTGCGAGCGCGGCCACGAACGGGATGGGAACCCCTCCCCGATCATACCCGATCCGCTCGAGCCACTCACCCTCCGGGTTGTCGAAGTACAACTCCCCGGCGCTCCGTCGAGCGGATGCCGCTCTTCATGTCCAGCCGAAGGCATGCAACGCCCAGGCTTTTCGTGCGAGATCTTTCGACCTCCGTGCTCAGCCGTTTGACGGAAACAGCCGAGAGGGTGCAGTTGGCCCCTCGTTGAGAGGTTTTTGTCTTTGGCATCGCAATAACGCCACCGTCCGGGACGGGGAGTGCGAGTCAATAATTGGGGCGAACGCCGACGATGTTGCAAACGGTTGCGAGCACTCGCGGCGTCGCCACGTCATCTAGATAGACTGTGATTTGAGGAGATAAGAATGAACAAAGGAACTGCGATAGTGGGGTTCTTCCTGTCATTTTTGGCAGGATTGGCCCTGATGTGGGGACTCGATCGTTCCCACGGGATCGGGATGAATCCCGATCAAGCCGCCGCCACTGCGGGTCTGGACCACAGTGCGGCACCTGTGCCGGTAACGGCAAAGGATCCAATCTGGGGACGAGCGGATGCTCCAGTAACCATCGTCGAAATTAGCGACTTCGAGTGTCCATTCTGTTCAAGAGTCGGGCCCACCATGGAACAGATCCGAAAGAATTTCGGACCAGACAAGGTGCGCATCGTCTGGAAGCACAACCCTCTGCCTTTCCACAAGTCCGCGCGGCCAGCACACGAAGCTGCAGCGACGGTCATGGGAATCGCAGGCAGCGACGCCTTCTGGAAGTTCCACGACTTGTTGTTCCAGAATCAACGCAATCTGACCGACGCCAACTTCGAGAAGTGGGCTGGTCAGGTCGGCGTCGATGTTGCGAAATTCAAAGCAGACTACGCCGCCAAGAAGTACGCCGCCAAGGTCGACGAAGACATGGCCATGTCGCGTAAGGTTGGCGCCACGGGAACGCCAGCGTTTCGCATCAATGGCATCACCCTGGTCGGCGCGCAGCCGTACGACAAGTTCAAGGAGATCATCGACCAGCAGCTAGTCGAAGCCAACAAGCTCATCGCTTCTGGCACGCCGAAGAGCCAGGTATACGTCGATCTCTGCAAGAAGAATGCGGGTAGCCCGGCGCCTGACGCAGCCAAGGAAGACAAGAAGCCGGAACAACCACCCGAGGATACGGCAACCTGGAAGGTGCCCGTGCTCAGTGACGACCCAGTGCGCGGCCCGAAGGACGCCCTCGTAACGATGGTGGTCTTCAGTGACTTCGAATGTCCGTTCTGCAAGCGCGTCGAACCCGCGGTCAACCAAGTGGTTACCAAGTACGGTAACGACGTTCGAATCGTCTGGAAGGACAATCCATTGCCGTTCCACAAGCGTGCAATCCCCGCGTCCGTGCTGGCTCGCGTGGCTTACAAGCAAAAGGGCGACAAGGGCTTCTGGGAAGCACATGACGCGCTCTTCGAGAGCCAACCAAAGCTCGAAGACAGCGATCTCGAGGCAGTCGCAAACAAGATTGGAATCCCCTTCGCGCAGGTCAAAGCAGCCATCGCGGACAACCGATACCAAGCCAAATTCGACGCCAACATCGAACTTGGAAGTGACCTGAACGCGCGCGGCACGCCTCACTTCTTCGTCAACGGCTACCGCATTCAAGGCGCACAGCCGTTCGAGAAATTCCAGGAAGTGGTCGATGCACAATTGGCAAAGGCCAAGGCCGTCGCCGCGAAGGGAATTGCGCGCGACAAGGTGTATGACGAAATCATGAAGGAGGGCAAAGAGCCTCCGCCCCCCGAGAAGAAGCAAGTTCCGGCCCCCGGCAAGGACAATCCCGTGAAGGGACCCGCCAACGCCAAGGTCACGATCCAGATCTTCAGCGATTTCCAGTGCCCATTCTGCAAGCGCGTGGAGCCCACGCTCGCGCAGCTGGATCAGGAGTTTAAGGACAAGATCAAGTTCGTGTGGCGTCACGACCCGCTCCCCTTCCATCAGGATGCACCGCTCGCATCACAAGCTGCACAAGAAGTATTCGCTCAGAAGGGCAGCAAGGCCTTCTGGGAGTATCACGACAAACTCTTCGAAGCACAGGACAAGCCTGATGGCATCAAGCGGCCCAACCTCGAAAAGTTAGCCGAATCGGTCGGCGTCGATATGGCAAAGTTCAAGGCCGCCCTGGATAAAGAGGCGCACAAGGCCGTGATTGATGCCGACGTCAACATTGCGAAGCAAGCGGACATTCAAGGTACGCCCGCGTTCGTGATCAATGGGTACTTCCTGAGTGGAGCCCAACCGTATCCGGCGTTCAAACGCGTCGTGCAGCGTGCACTGAAGGACTAGCGAGTTCGCTCGTCCGTTCCCGAACGTGATTCGGCGCGGTCTTGGTAGACCGCGCCGAATTGCTTTTGTGTTTCTACGAGGGGCGGGTCCACCCGTTGCGTCACGACCATCGGACGCACTGCACTTTCCCTCGACGCGCAGGGGCACGGCCTGCGGCGAGCATCGAAATCATCAATGTCACTTCTCGGCGCGGGAACTGGAACGCTTGCTGATCACATCAATGGCATGCTCAAGCAACTCAGAGTCGCGTAAGCAAGCGTTGCAGTCCTCATCCTCGTTTGCGCCACAGCCAACCTCAGTATCGAATGACTTGAGAATCGGCAAGTAGCGATCGTCGCCAACATTGAGCGCCTGTTCGATCAGGGGCCTACGAGTTACGCAGTCAGCAGCCGGCTCCAGTTCGATCAGGGTCACAAGAGCGGGGGGGCTTCGACCGCCGTATCGTCCGCTCGTGAAGTACTCTTCGGCGCGGGTCCTGATGTCCTTCCGTAGCTCCGGTGTGGACACCAGATCATACAGAATGTCGGACCCGCGGGTCCCCATGGCACCTTCGAGCAACTCGAATACGGCGTCGGCACTTTCACGTTTTTGGACAGCCTTCCACAACAATGTGGCGACCTCACCGTAGTTGGCGATCTTTGGCGATACGACGAGAGCGCGCGCGATGCTGCCCACGCTGGCGTAGAACTCGGAGTCGGCGAATTGTAGCTTCGCCATCTCGATCAGCACACTCGCGTCCGCGGGGTATTTGGCGATCAGAGCTTCGAATGCGGCCGTCCCATTCGCTCGGGCAAACGCCACGTCGGTTTCCGGTGCGCGCTCTGAAGATACGACGACAAGTTCACCTGCACTGGTGGGCTCACTCGTCGCCGAGGGGACAACCTTAACCTCCGGTTGCCTGTGCACCGCGCGAACCACGAGACTGATCATGCCGCCGATCGCGCCGATGCCGACGCCGATACCGAGCGCTAAGAGGAGCTGTACAGGGATCGCGAAGAGGCTCGACTTGGGACGCGTGAGCAAACGACTGCTGTTTTGCACGGGCCCGCCCAACCGCGGTGAACTCTGCGCAGCAGAACCGGCCGAGTGCGGCGCACTGCGTGAGCTAATCGGAGGCTCGAGCAATGCGCCAGGGCCGAGTGATGCATCCGGCCGTGAACCACGAATGAGCAGCGCCGGCTGAAGTACAAGGAGGACTGCTTCCAAGGCTTCGACGACCTCTTGCGCGCTCGCGAAGCGTTGTTCGCGGTCGGTGGCCAGCATCTTCGCCAGAATCTGGTCAATCTCCTCGGCAGCAGACACGGAAGGGGCTATCTCGGCCAGTTTTGGGGGCGGACCTTTCAGTTGCTGCCCCAGAATGCCCACCTGGTTCAAGCTCCGATAGGGCCGACGCCCTGCTAGCATTTCGAACAGAATGACCCCGAGCGAGAATTGATCAGCTCGGCCGTCGGCGTCCTCCCCGAGAGCTTGCTCGGGCGCCATGTACTCCGGAGTGCCAAAGATCATTCCAACCTTGGTGATGATCTCGCCGGGGCGCACGGATTCTCGATCGGAAAGCTGTCGTATCCTTACCTTGGCAATTCCGAAATCGAGAACCTTGACGAAATCGGGATCACCAGCTCGCTCGACGAGCATGACGTTCTCTGGCTTGAGATCGCGGTGCACGATACCCCGCGCATGTGCGCTCGAAATACCCGACGCAATCTGTCGTGCGATGTGCAGTGCGCGAACGGTCTCGAGCGGGCCGGATGCGATTTCTGAACGCAGACTGATCCCCTGCACGTACTCGAGTACGAGGAACACCGATCCATCCGGCAGGTGCCCGAAGTCTGTTGCCGCGGCAACATTAGGATGATCGATGTTGGCTGCCGCCATCGCTTCGCGCTCGAATCGCTGAACGACGTCTGCGATGGTCGTAAGCTCTCGATGCAAAATCTTGATCGCCACGCGCTTTCGCATCAGCACGTGTTCGCCGGCATAGACCTTTCCCATCCCGCCTTCGCCGATCAGAGCTCGGATCAGGTAACGCTCCGCCAGTACCGACCCAATCGTGGGGTCGGTTGCTTCATCAGCATCAGTGGGGGCCTTCTCAGTGGATGGCGAAGGCGGTAAGGAGGAATTTGAGGGCATTTACCAACGGAGACGTCTAGTGAAGGGAGTTGCTTGCGGTGGGTGCCCGTAGCCGCTGAGTGCATGCACGAGTGTACGAATCTTCCTGATTCAACGGGCAATAGCCCCAACGCGGTCTTGTTCTCCTCGAGCAACCGAATAATCGAGGCACCGCGCTGAGGAATCTGGGGCTGTATTGACCTCGATCACGCAGCAACAGGGTCTCGACTAGTATGGGTTGTCCGATTCGGGTGCCGGAGCCGCACGCTTGACGGGTGTCGGCGCTGGCGCTGGAGCTGGCGGCGGCTTGGGTGCTTCTGGAGTTGGAGCGGCGGCCGCGGGCGGGGTCTCGGCGGGTTTTTCCTGTGCCGGCACTGCCGCTGGCGTAGGAGGCGCGGGCGAGGGCGCTTCCGCTGGCGCAGGAGTGGCGGTGTCCTCGCCCGTTTGCGGAGCTGCTGGCTTTGGTTTTGGCCGCGCAGGAGCTTTGACAGGTGTCTTGGCAGATTCGGGCGTCACGGCGCCAGCCGCGGCAGGTACCGTTGGAGGTGCGGCAGCGTTGGCACTTGCGGTCGCCACTGCTGACGGCTGTTGCGCGCTAGCCGCGGCGGCTGCAGGCGCGGGCGGGGTGACTTCGGTGGACGCGGGCGGGGGTTGTGCGGTTTCGACGGTTGCCGACGGCTGGGCTTCTTGGGGCGGTTCGACTTGGTCGGCGGGGACGACTGCCGGCACCGCGGCAGAAGGCTCTTGAACCGAACTTGCGGGCGTTTCCGCGGCTCTCGGCCTCCAGAGCCACCATGTTCCTGCTGCACAGACGACAACCGCGCCTATCCAAACCCAGACGCGAGTCTTACCGCCTGAAGCTGAACCATTTGATCGAGCGGGAGCCGCGCTAAGAACCGCGGGAACTGCCTTGATCGAGATCTTTGGCGCGTTGAGGGAATTCGCCAGCGGTCGCCCACTCGGCGTGACCAACGGGCGTGCGGCGGCAGGCTTCGATTCGACCGCCTCACGCGCCTTCTCCGTGAACTCGCGCGCAGCGGCTGCTCTCTCCGTGGCACTCGGCGCGTTCATTGAGGTTGAGCGACCGAGTTTTTCGCCTGAGGAAGTCATCCTCGCACGCGGGGGCGGACTCGGTTTGGACAAGCGTCCCGCGGATGACTCGCCCGACATCGAAGGACGACCGGGTCTTGTGTTCTCTCGCTCTTCGGCATCACCCGCTGGGGCAAGTGGAGGTTCCTTGGAAGCAGCCGGGGCGGTATCCGTACCGACCTCGCGCAGTGCCTCTTCGAGCAATTCGGCGGCTTGTTTCATCACCGTGCGGTCTTCAGGCGGCGGCAACTCAGCTGGTTCCGTCTTGGGGAAGAAGGATTCGCCGGGTGGCTTCGACGCTGGCGCGATGGGTTCCGTGCCCAGGCCCACGGTGGCCTCCGTGTCGACGCCGGTCCCCTCGCCTTCGGATTCGTACGCAGAAGTGTCGCCCTTTCGCGAGCTCACGAGCTGGTCGATGACGTGGCGCGACTCTTCATCCAACTTGATGAACTTGACGCCCATCCCCGCGGGACGTTCAGCATCGGCAAGCTGGAGTTCGCGTTTCCAAACGACGCGACCGACGCCTTGCATCACCTTCCGGTCGCCCGCGATTCGCACCTCAAATTTCAAGAGCGTACCGGGAGGAAATGGCTGCGGCGTTTTGATGAACATCCCCCCGCAACTGACGTCGTGCGAATGGTGCTCGATGAACTCGTCCAGCGTGGCGCTCTTATAGCGCACGGTCATGCTGAGCACTTTTGCGCGAGGATCTTTCCGCGTTTGTTGGGCCATCTTCGACACCTAGTACAAGCTCGTCTTTCCCGAGGGGTTGAGCGGGACTTGCTCATCGTAACGGACACCGGGTCCAAATGCCCAAGTAGTTGCATTCCCTCTGGCGCAAGTCGCCACGGACATTTCACGTTGGTGGACAAAGGCGTGATAACGTCCCCGTGTGCCCGTAATCGACCACTTCCGCGCGGTTCCACGGAGGCCGACCAGCCTATCCGCTCGACTCGAATTGATTCCGGAGGGAAGGGTTCTGACCGCCGAGCTGGTCAACCTAGGGATTGCTGGGGCATGTGTCACCGCACTCACGGTCGTCGAAGTGAGCGCGTCGGTTCGCTTGCACATTGAGGCACCACAACTCTGGGAGCCCCTCATCATGCCTGGCACCGTCACTTGGTCACGCCCGGCCACGCAGGGCGGGGTGCGCCTCGGCATACACTTCCAACCAGATTCGGCCGCGACCCTTACCGTCTTGACTGAGCTCGTCGGATACAACGGCTATCTCTGAACTTTGTTCGCCGCGTCGCGTGTCGATTACCTCTGCAATAAACGCCGCGAAGACGCTCGACGGGGCTCTCGATGCCGCGCCGCAGACTAGGCCGGCGGATTTCGCGACGCGACGCCAGCGTCGCGGTGGACTTCCCGAATTCCAGATTTGGAGAAGCCTTGGGTTAATTCGTCGCGATTACCCCGAGGATCGAAGCACCTTTCGTCGTCAGGATCACCCCAGCTTGCACGCTAGGCGCTCGCGTATCGGCGTCGTCGCGTCTACTCGGGCCAGGTTTCTCGGCGTAGCGCTCGGTCGTGAAAGAATAACATCTCGATCGAGCCCGGCCCCCGATTGAATATGTAGTCGTGCGGCCCGGGAATGAGCTTCAGCTGCATCGGCAAGCGCCGGTTTTGAAACTCAGCCGCGATCGCGTGATTCGCCTGAACAAAGTAGTCTCGATCACTTGTCAGCAGGCGAAACCGAATCCTCGGATTACGGCGAAACGCGTCGTCACCGAGACGGCCGAGAGCGACAGCATCCTCACTATCGAACGCCGCCTGCAACCCAGCAACGGTATGGAAGTGCTCGGCCGCAAACAGCCCTGTCAGAAAGCCGAGTCTTCCCCCTAGACTCACTCCGTCGATACCCGTCGCGTCGGGAGTTCCGACAATTGGAAGCTCTCGTTTCGCGCGGGGCAGTAGCTCCTCGATAATGAATCGCGTGTACGGCTGGACACTCTCGAACGGTTTGTCACCGGACAGGAGATCTGGGGTGTACGGGCAAACGACGACCAAGCCTTGATACGGCTCGCGTTCCAGCGCTTCGTTGAGCGTGGTTAAGCGTTGCGCAGTGACGATTCCTTCGAAATCGCTCGTGCCGAGCGGAGGCGCTGACAACCGCTGCATGGCTCGCACAAGAGCATAATCGTCAACCCAACCGCGTGCACCTCGAGCGGGACCCTTCAGGGCTTCGCCGCGCCCGTGCAATGCAACCAAGAGGGGGAATTTCTGGTCGGGCTTCCGATCTGGAAGCACAACAACCACGTCAATTCTTCCTAAGTTAGCGTCACTAAATGACCACGTGAGCTCTTCAAGGGCCAGGCGCAAAGCCGCATTCGGATTACGGTTGCCCCCAGATGAGTGATTACTCTCCACCTCTGCCCCGGCTGGGCTTGGACCAGAGTCTTGGTGCGCGCTCAATGGCCTCTTTGTGAGCGTCGAGCTTGCCACGGCGTATTCGGGCGCTTTGTTCCCCGAGCTGCGCTCGCCCGCCGCTCTGCACGAGCTGACAGCGACGACAAGGGCCGCCCACCCGATAACCAAGAACGCCGCGCGCAATACGGGACTCGCCGTGGTCCGATTCTCTCTCTGACGGCAGCAGGTGAGGTACGGTTTGAGAGTCATGCCCGAAACGCGTCCCGCCGCGCGCGAACCAGCGCGAAACATGAAGGGCCATCGAGTGTTGGATCAATCCCCGCGCGCGCTCGAAACTGTTGAACGTCACAGCGGAGGAATGGATTCGTCTCCAACTCCTCCTGAACCGTAGCTGGAACGGACGGCAATCGCGCTTCTGCTAAAGCACGCACGCGCGCCAGGCGCTCGACCACGTTAGCATTGTTGGGTTCGATCGAGCGCGCAAACGACAGGTTTCGAAGCGCGTACTCGTGACCGCAGTAGATCTCAGTCTCGGCTGGCAGAT
>JBLNFG010001210.1:0-5082 GCA_050263495.1 Myxococcales bacterium
GCACGATGTTGGAGGAGGTCGGCGGCGCGTAGCGCCGACGGGTGGAGGCAGCATCACACGCAGTGGAGAATTCTGCGCAGGACCACGGTGACCAGCGAAGTGGGCATGCGCCGGCAGGCGCAGTGAAGGCAGCCGTGAACACGCAAGACTACTGAAGTGATCCGAGGAGCGCAGCGACGAGGCCGCTTCGCGCAGCGAGTGGATCGGCGCTTGTAGTAGGGGTTGCACGCGGGCTGGCGCTCTCGAACGCGTGAGCGCTCCGATATCTGCGCACTCGGTACCACGCAAGAACCAAGGGGCGCTCCGTGCAAGCGGAATCCAGCGAGTTGAAGGTGCTTCTGCTCGTCAGTGGGTGCAATCCGGCTGAGTGCGTCATCCGCCTTCAGTAACCTTGGCGCCTGAATGAGGACTAGTTCTACGGTGAATTTGCCGCTAGCATAGCGCGATGAGAAAACTGGTCGCCCCGCTGCCACTCGTTGGCCCTTGGGGAACGCTCTGCCTATGCGGCGTTGTGCTGGTCATTGCGTGTGACGTCTCTTCTCCATCGCAGGCGGAGCCGGGTTCGTCAGCACTTGCACCCGCGGCGTTGCCGCAATTACCGAATCTAGATAGATTGACGGGCAAAACGGCGGCCGCCAGCGCTGTTGCGCAAATGACCGAGCACCAGGGAGCAACCCCTAGTGCAACGCCGGGTGCCCCGAAAGCCTCGGTGGATCCCACGCACTCGGCCGCGCTCGTTGGAACGTCCAAGCCTCCGATCAGTACCGCGTCTCCGAGCGCCACTGCCGTAAAGCCGCCCACTGTCGCGGCAGCCGCGACTTCGTCTGCAACGGTCAGTACCACCAAGCCGCCCACGGCCGCGTCGGTCACCGCGCCGTCGACTGCGACGCCCCAAACATCAGCTGCTGCAGCCGGCACCGCCGCAGCTGCTTCCAGCTCAACGCATCCCCCAAAGCGGCCCGGACTGTTGAGCCCCAGCTTGCTTGGGGCAGGCGGAAGCAAGGCGGCCAATGTTACTACGTCTTCAGCAACTCACCGGCGCTCGACGAATGCTCCGACGCGCCCTGGAGCGGTCAAACAATGATTCGAATCTCCCGCAAGAGTTACTTTCTGCTGACATTATCGGCTGGTTTCTGTTTGGCCAATTGTGCCGTTGAGGTCAAAGAATCTGACGATCCAAAGGATTCCAACAAGACCAAGGGTGGCCAAGCTGGAGCAGTCGGCGATACGGGGACGGCCACTCTGGCCAGCGGCGGGGCACAATTCACGGCCGCCGGTGCACCGATGACCGCGGGGGGCACTACAGCGCCAAGTGGTAACGCGGGAACGTTGAATGTCGCGGGAGCATCGCAAGGGTGCGAAGCAATCAACGACGTAGGCGTGTGTTCGGGCGATGTGCTGACCTACTGCAAGGGTGGATCCGTGGCATCTCTCGACTGCGCCACGGTTGGTGCGAGCTGCGTAACAAGTAATGGAACGTCCAGCTGCGAGCAATCCAGTCGCGCGCCGAGTTGTGGCGATTTGACTGCACTTGGCACCTGCGTCGACGCGAAAATGCAGTACTGCGATCTGACGGGAATGGTTGGCGTTCCACGCACCGTGGACTGCGCCGCGTACGGTCAGCGCTGCGATCCGAAGGCGGGCGCTGATGGCGGCGCCATGTGTGTACCGCAGGGAACCTGTCCCTCTGGAGTCACGGAGAGTGGAGTCTGTTCCGGCAACCAGTTGCGGTTCTGTGATGGCGGCAATCTCTTTCAGTTCGACTGCGGCCTGGACGAATGTAAGTCGGTGGGAGGTTTCTCGGATTGCTTCATGCCAACCGTTACCACCGGTTGCGGCACCGAAACGGCGATTGGGCGTTGCGACGGACAGACGCGCGTGGTGTGCCCTGGTAACACGGTCGTCAAGGAGGACTGTGCCGCGATTGGACTGAGTTGTACTGCAACCGCCTCGGGGGCTTCTTGTCAGCGCCCGACTGCCTGCGCGACAGGCTGTCCCAACGGTTACTCGTGCAAGAGTGGGAAATGCTCGCCTAACACGGCCCCGTCACGCGAATGGACAATCGCTGTGTATATGGTGGGCAACAATAATCTATCCGACTCGGGGTGGGATGACCTAAACGAGATCGAGGCCATCGGAAGCTCTAGCAGCTATGCCGTAGTCTCCGAGGCGGAGTTCTCCGAGAAGTATTCCAAATCAGTTCCGTACGAGTACCAGACCGGCACGTATCGACTGCTGCTCAGTCAAGATGCGGATCCCGAATCCGTCAGTAGTCTTGGTTCTGCACAGGTATTGTCTGCGACGAACATGAGCGACGCTACGTCCCTGAGTAGCTTCTTGAGATGGTCCGCTGAAACCTACCCCGCCAAGCGATTCGCCCTCGTCCTATGGGATCACGGCATGGGCTATCAGGGCGGATTTTTGGACGGCACCACCGACTACCTGAGGCTCAAGGAGATTGTGTCGGGCATCAAGGACTCTGGAGTCCATCCCGATCTAGTCGCGTTCGACGCTTGCTTGATGGGAATGCATGAAGTGGCGATGTCACTGCGCGGCGTTGCGGATTGGATGGTGGGTTCGGAGGAGATTGAGCCAGGTAGCGGCTATCCCTACGATCGGATCCTCGGACACCTGCAAGAGACGCCAGCCCTGACGCCGCAACAGCTTGGAAGCGCGATTGTGGACGAGTACGGAGCGGTGAGCTCTTTGTCGACGCGAATCAACGCTGCGACCCAATCGCTGGTCGACCTCTCCAAGATCTCGGCGTTCAATGATGAGCTAGCCAAGCTCGGCGAATCGATCTCGGCGAACCTTTCGCAGCAGCGATTAGAGGTGCGTAGCGCATTCAGTAGTGAGAATGTGCTGCGATTTCGAATCCAGGACAATGCCGATGTCAGCACGGCAATATCCGCATTGGGGAGCGTCGGAGGCTCGATTGGCGCGGCTGCAACGGCAGCCGGTACCGCGTTCGTCAATTCGGGGCTCGTCGCGCGCAACGCCGCTTTAGGCAATTCCGCAGCTGCCGCTGGCCTTGCCTTCTTCTTTCCCCAGGTGGGGTTCACCGCGTTAACGCTCGACGAGTATCGTCAAGAGACGAGTTTTCTGCCGTTGCAGTCGTGGCACGCAGCACTCTCGAGCCTGCAGAGAAATGAGAGCATCAACACGGTCACGCCGGGTACGGGAGCGGTCGATGCGTTCTCGGTCATCCTCACTTGGGGCAGTACGCCAGACGGGAAGACGGCCAATACCGATCTCGATCTTTACGTGTACGAACCGAATGGTGACTTCGCTGTGCCGGTGAATGGGTCCGTGAGTCCTAACGGCGTGCTGTCGGGTGACTCGTACGACACCGGCGTAGCGCGCGAATCCTATGAGCTGAGTCCGCAACACGAGGCAGGGACGTATATCGTGCTCGTGCATTTCTACGACGGCCCACCCGCGGGCAGCGGCGCTAATGCCAACGAACCAGCCTATCCGCGCCTCCAGCTGTTCCGGAGCGACTTACCCGGAGGGAGTCGGACGTATTTGCGCGGCAAGATCGCAAATCGGGCTCTAACGGAGTTTCCGATGAGCAATCAGGCCCCCTTGACAACGACGATCGATCAGTCGAATTTCGCTAAGGTACAGAATCTGGACTATTCCAACCTCTGGTACGCATTCACGGTCGAGGTCTACTGATGCCGCAGCCAAGGCTTTTTCTCGCGTTCTTCGTGATGGTCGCTTGCCAGAACTCGGTGACTCCGAGCGGTGCGTCGCCGCCCCAGTCGGCGACCAGCCAACTCACGCAATCCGCGGGCGCGGAACAGGAGCCGGGCAAGCTAGCCGCCAATGCTCAACCCTCGACGGTGAGCCAGGCGCTTGGGCAGGCGAATGGGAACGCCATTCAGGTGAACGGCTTGTATTTCGGGTGGAGTGGCCCGTGCGCTGGCAAGCCGCCCACTCGTTCCGCCTGGCAGCTCGTAGAATCGAATGCGCCCAATGCGCCGTGCATCTACGTGGACGGACCCGCGGTCGCGGGCGCCTCCCCGAGTTCGCCACCAGCGAATCTGATGGTCTTGGTGCGAGGGAAAGTCGTTGTCGACGGCGAGCTCAAGTTCATTCAGGCCGATACCGTGGAGAAGCGGTAGTGCCGCCCGACCACCCCGCGAGTTCGAAGCAAAAGTCGCTACGAGCGACACGGATGCCGCCGGTCGAAGGACGCTCGAGGTTGCGGCCAGCGACGTTAGTGCGCCCGGTCGCTGCGATCCAAGGCGGAGTCTACTGTGGATAGTCGTGCTCGCTGGGTGTTAATGGGACTCGTCGCTGTGGTCGTTCTTGGAATCGCCGTGAGTTTTGCCACGCGCAAGACGACCAAGGGTGCGTTGTCGGCAGACGCACGCCTCAGCTCAGTAAGTCGTGTGGTGCCGCAACCCTCGACGGAACTGGACGCTGCGAGCCACGTCGAAGCCGCGCCGTCAAAACCAAAAGCTTCGCCTGAGGCGCCCATGCAGGCACCACCGCATGCTGAAAAGTCGGTGGCGCTCGGGCTTGCGGCGGGTCCACTCGCGGCACCGGAGGTGTTGCGTTCGGATCCTCGTGTTGCATCAAGTCCAGAGGTGCAGCAGGCGCTTGCGGATCGGGTGAGTCGCGCGGGGGTATTGAATCGGCGCCTTGAGGCAAGAATCGCGGAACTTCGAAGCCAAGTGGCCAAATCTTCCGGCGCTGAGCGCGCTGCACACGAGCGCGATCTGGCCGTTCTCGAAGCGCAACTGGCGGAGCGCCGTCCGTGGGAATCGCGGCGAAGTCCAGCGCGTCCGTAGGATCCAAACGCAGTCCAACGCGTTCGGATCTCCGGACCCTTCTGCGATGAGGTTCCTAGTCATTTGCGAACCGCGTGAGCTTCGTGCGAAGGCTCACGTCGCTCGGCTACGACAATCGCCAGCCAAGTCTGGCATGCCTCAAGGCGGCTTCATAGTTGCACAAAATCAATGCGCGAGATCCATGTTGTGATCGCGAGCACGTGAGGCGCGTGCGAAATCAATCGCAACTGAGGCCGTTCGAGGTCGCTACCCTGCGGTAACCGACAAGCGCCGTCGTACATTC
>JBLNFG010001211.1:0-2883 GCA_050263495.1 Myxococcales bacterium
CCCAAACCAACAGTAGGGCGACGGGCGGCACCACAGCAACAAGCGACCGCGGTGGGGTGGGAGGCACATCGAGTGAAACGACTCACGGGTCTCCAGGCAGTTGCTCGCGAGAGGTTGGAGCGTGCGCGTCTCCAGCCGTCAGGGTCGTGGAAGTCGATCTTGGCATTGCCGTTACCGGATACGGGCGGGAGGGTGACACTGATCCGTTTCCGATGGCAATCGCGGCAATGCCGTCGGGTGGCTCCCGCCTTGCCTGGTTAGGGACGGACCAGAAAGTCTATGTTGCCGAACTTGACTGTGAAGACCATTTGGTTGGTGCTCCCTTCAGTGTTCCGGCTGTGGATCTTCAGGACGTCGTTGCGGATGATGCGGGCGGTGTGGTGCTACTCACGCGAGATGCAACCAATGGAGGTACGGACAACTGCGGGACGGGCAAGCTATGCGGCGGTACCTCTAGCCCCTGCCGCACGATGTGGATGGTGCGCTTCGACAAGTCGGGCAACGTCGAGTGGGAGACACAGGTCACGAACTTGAGCGATAGTCTGGCGGGCTACCAGAACGGTGCGCGTTTCATCTGGTGGTACCAGCACCACGGCAGGCTCGCATTTGACGGCTCGAACTACGCTGCCTTTTTCGGCGTGGCCATTACCGTGAACAACGGTAGTTGCGTCGATATTCACGAGGGGGATCGCATGCAGGTAGTCGGACCAACGGGGACACTACTGACCGGCCACAACAGCTTCGAGGTGGGCATGAGTCACGCTTGGACCTCTCGCATCGCGTGGGATCCGCGCGCGAGTAAATTTGCGATGGCCGACGCCACGGACAACAATTGCCGGATCGCTATTCCGGGCTCAGCTACGACGATCGCCAGCGGCACCTGCGATGGCACCCTGTTCAATGGAGACTTGGTGCTTGCTACGAGCAGCGGCTATTGGGATGCGTGGAGCCAAGGCGGAACAATCAAACTCGAACACTTCACCACTGGCAAGTCAGACAAGACGGTGACCGCAGGCAAGGCAGCGCATCCGCATCTCGTGTCGTACGGAGATCACAACATGCTCCTCGCGTGGTCGTCGGGTTCTGGGATGTCCGCGCAGGTGCGCGATTCTGGTGATACTGCCGACCCCTTGGGCTCTGAGTTCACGATTGCCGTAAGCGATCACGATTATGGTGCATTCAAGGCGTACCCGGACGGAAGCGTCGCCTACGCCGCGTCGGGCAGCACCAATAGATCGGTCAAAGTCGCTCGTGTCATGCCTTGCGAATGAACTGCACACCAGTAGTTTTCGGCTGAGCTGACCAAAGATCCGTTCTGGGTTGGTGGCGTGCGTTGGAAGGTCTTTTGCGACACGATTGTGCATACGAAGATGTGGACCGAGCGGCTATAAAGCCAACATCTTCGACAACTGGTTGAACCCGCTCAGCGGACAGACGCTCAGTTTTCGGAAACCGTTCCGCAAAAGTAGTCTGCGGGCTCGATCTCTGGAGTACGCAAATTTAGCCGGTGTGCCATGCACGAACGCAACGCACTCGCGCGCGCTTCTGCTAATGAGTCGCAGCGAAGTAGCGTGCGCAAGGAGTGCCTCTTCTTATGGCAATGGACCCGAGGCTCCTCGAAGAGCTCGAACAGCGAAAAAACAGAAACCTTCAATCCGCACCGCGCGAGAAAATCGAAGCGCGCCACGCGAAAGGTCTACTTACGGCCCGTGAACGACTGGATTGCCTGTTCGCGTCGGGCACGTTCCTCGAGATGGGCGCGCACGCCCAACAGGTCGGACACGATCTTGGAGAGCGTAAAAAGGACGTTCCCTGCGACGGTGTCGTAACAGGAACGGGATTGGTGGACGGTCGACCAGTAGCGGCATTTAGCCAGGATTTCCTGGTGCTCGGAGGGACTCTGGGCCGAGTGCACGCGCAGAAAATGACCGACCTAATGACGCTCGCGATGAAGAACGGCATGCCCGTCGTCGGCCTCAACGATTCCGGCGGTGCACGTATCCAGGAAGGCGTTCAGGCACTATCCGGTTACGGTCAAGTGTTCTTCTCCAATGTGGAGCTGTCGGGCGTCGTGCCGCAAATCGCCCTCATTTTGGGCCCCTGTGCGGGCGGTGCCGCCTATAGCCCGGCGCTTTGCGACTTCGTGATCATGTCGCGGCGCAACGCGAGCATGTTCATCTGTGGTCCAGAGGTCATCCGTGCGGTTACCGGCCAATCGGTAACGATGGACGAGATTGGCGCCGCAGATGCGCACGCGAGCGTCAGCGGGAACATCCACTTCGTCGCGGAGAATGACAAGGACGCGATTGCCGTCTGCAAGCGCCTGTTGGCCTATCTACCGTCGAACAATCTTTCCGACCCGCCCCACGATACGTCGCGCCCAGTGAACCTGGCCGATGATATCGAAATGCGGGCCATCATCCCTGGTTCGGTCAAAGATTCGTTCGACATTCACGCCGTGATTGCGCGCCTGGTGGACAACGGTGATTTCCTCGAGTCTCAAGCTGATTTCGCCAAGAACTTGGTCACCGGGTTCGGACGCGTCGATGGCGTAGTCGTCGGAATTGTTGCCAATCAGCCGGCAGTCTCCGCCGGCGTGCTTGACATCGACGCCTCGGACAAAGCAGCCAGGTTCATTCGCTTCTGCAACTGCTTCAACATCCCGTTGGTCAACCTGGTCGACGTGCCCGGATTCATGCCCGGGGTGCAGCAGGAGCGTGGTGGCATCATCCGTCATGGCGCAAAGATGCTGTTCGCTTACGCGGCAGCCACGGTGCCCAAGGTCACGATCATTTTGCGCAAGGCGTACGGTGGCGCTTACCTGGCAATGTGCTCCAAAGACATGGGGGCGGATTTCGTGTGGGCGTGGCCGACGGCGGAAAT
>JBLNFG010001212.1:0-3098 GCA_050263495.1 Myxococcales bacterium
GGCTGCGGGAATCGCCAGATCGCGCTCGCATGCTGCATCTCGCCATCCACGGTGTGCGAGTATCTACACAACGGCGAGCGTCAGGGGCTGACGTGGGAAGTCGCCAGCGGGCTGAGTGAAGCAGAGGTCGAGGCACGTCTGTTCACGCACGTTGGACGGCGCAAGCTACTATGCGGCGAGTACCAGAAGGCGGCGAGCGAAAGCTCTCGCTACCGGTACCAGTACAGCCAGTTCTCCGAGCTGTACTCGACCTGGCGAGGCACACGGCGACTGAGCATACGGCAAACGCACCGCCGGACAACGACCGATCGGAACGTAAGCCGACGCGAGTAGGGGCAATGGGACTTCTCACCACCTCGAAGTTGGTGCCGCCGCGATGGCTACATGCTGCACGCTGGCAAGAAGAGGGATATCCTAGCCCGATGACTCAGGGCAATGACGAGGAGGGCAACAGCCGTTCCCCCGAAACCAAAGGCGAATCGGGTAGAGTGCCGAGTCCGCTCGCGACGCCGACGGGTGCACCGGCGGAGCTTAACGGCTTTGGTGCTTCTGTAACCAGCGGATCACTGGGCCAAGGCGCGATCAACATGCCGCCGGACAAGTCGAGTGTCATGCGGGCACAAGTCCTCCCCGCGCCGGGGGAGGAAGGAAACATGACCGCGAATCTCGAATTTGGCATCTCAACGGCGGGTGCATTGGCGGGTGCCGTAGAGCCCACGCCAGAACAAGTCAGTAAGCGTGAAGAGAACGCGGTGCATTCTCATAAGTCAGCCACACGTGCAGCGACCGAGTCTGGAACGACGGAGCAAGGCACGCAAGCGCACATACGTGCGGTTGCAGGCGCACCAACTGCGTCAGCTGCCACAACCCTCGATGAGCCAAGCAGCGGTTTTTCTGCACGCACCTACGCGCACAACGACGTAGCGTGTTCAACCGACCTCATTGGATTCCGCCCCTATGTTGAGGCAACGGCCGAGTTTCTTCTGAATGACCGCACGGAGCCTCCGCTCGTGCTCTCGGTAGAAGGGGCGTGGGGAAGCGGGAAGTCGTCCTTTATGCTCCAACTGCAAACTGCGCTCGAACGCCAAGGAGAACGACCAGCAAAAGGCAATGCCGAGAATTCGTTCACCAGTAAGCTCCGCTCTCAGTGTGCCAGACAGAAACATTGGTGGGCTAAGTTCTTCGGTTTCTCGAGACAACCTGTTCGTGTCGTCAAGTTCAACGCGTGGAGGAATGATAAGGACGAAGCGCTATGGTCGTCCTTCGCTTTGAATTTCCAGCGCCAGATCTCCCCGAAGCGCGTACGTAGGTTGTGGTGCTGGGGTCGCCTCTGGTGGAGTCGGTTGGACTTGGAAGCTGCGTCCATCACTGCTCTGGCCTACATCTTGTTCGTAACTGTTGTTACCCTCGCGTTTGGAGTCATTGTTGTCCAGCAGCTGCTATTTCCCGAGCTCCAATCGTCAGGTGCTTCTGACTCGCACTCGAATTGGTATGAATTCGTGAAGACGTGGCCATCCGTAGCGCTTGCCAGCCCACCGGCATTGTTTCTCGCAGGCGTGCTGCGAAAGTACGCTCCAACAATAGCCAAGCTCAACATCAACCAACACGTGCGCGATCCCAAGTACGGAACTCGACTCGGCTTTGCTGAGGCGTTTCATGAGGATTTCGAACGCATCTGCAACGTCTACATCGACTCGACGGAGAAGGTATTTGTATTTATTGAGGACCTTGATAGGGCCGAAGTACCTCGTGCCGCCGAGCTCATACAGGCGCTGACGGTCATGATCCCGGACAATTCCCGACTCGTATTTGTGCTCGCAATTGACAGGGACCGCGTTGCCGCTGGAATAGCCGCCAAGCACGAGAAGCTGTTGCCATTCTTGGCGCGGCCAGCAAATCGACCTGATGGAGAAACACAACGTGGAGAGCGAACCGATTTCGAACCACGCGAGGTAGCTCTCGCCTTCGGCCACCAGTTCCTTGAGAAGGTGGTGCAGCTGCCCATGCGTCTACCGACACCAGGCAGCTCGGCACTCGAACCGTTGCTGGCAGCATTGCTAGGAGTTGCAGCGCCCTCAGCGTCAACGGGCGACGTCTCACAGGCGCCTGTGAGAGAACCACTCGATGAAGACCCACCGGGCATGCGGGACCTACTGCTTATGATTGCACCCACCTTGGAGTTCAACCCGAGACGTCTCAAGCAGTTTCTAAACTTGTTCAGGCTTCGATACTATGTGTCGGTGAAGACAGGGCGAATGCAAGGACTGACACTCGGAAGACTCGCAAAGGTCGTCGCAGTCGAATTGCGCTGGCCTGAGTGGCTTCACGACCTCGCTCGTTCAACCGACATCAGCGAAGTGTCCAAGCGCGACTATGAACTCAAGGGACTCCTTGAGCTAGGAAATGACCGTGACGGCAAAGAGTACACACTGCACCCAAGCGACTTCCTGGTATCCGCGCCACGATGAGTCACATCGATCGGCTATCAGTAGCCCGCGAACACAGCGACATCACCGCGCTGGCCATGTGATCCAGCGAGCGCGCCGCGTCTGCGGGGCTCAGGGCTAGCGAAGTGCGCGGGCTGTGTTGAACGGACGTGGGGACGTTGCTCTCGTCGAAGTTGCGACGCCGCTGGACTAAGGCTCACGATCGAGTCGAGCTTGGACCTGGTCGCCGTTGGCTATGATGTTGCCCTCTCGATCGAGCAGAACATGCTCGGCTGACAGCGCCACTGGCGCCAGGTTTTCGTCCGAAAACTCTCGCGCGTTCGAGAACCTCGGTTCTATTGCCCAGGCCCCAGTCAAATCAATGTAGCCAACTGCTGCTCCGGCTTTCGCGGCGGGTGCCAGTCCTCGATGAAAATTGCCTAAGTAAGAGAAATGGTCCTCTTGCCACTCCACGAAGTAGGGCGAGACTCGAGTGGAGAAGTTCAGAGGAAACACTTCGCTGCCACCTTCGTCGATGTATCCACATATGGCAGGGCTATCGCGCCAAACATGGAGCAATTTCGATCGGTTAGAAGACACTCTTGATCGCGCATCGTTCGTGTGATCTCTTGCGACCGGATTTCTCGCCGGGGAGGCCAATGGACAGGTCAC
>JBLNFG010001213.1:0-4248 GCA_050263495.1 Myxococcales bacterium
ATGGCCACCGCCAGCATGCACCCCCACATGATCAGCAGGTGCGTCAATCCACGAAGGCGATCACGCTGCCAAATGAAGCGGTTGGCCACAACGTCTTGGCTCACCCGCGATAGCCAATACCGCGCGTTGCGCAGCCGCCAGCCGCGGCGAAAGAAGGCCTGCCAGCCACGACGCCAGTAAAGTGCCGTGGGCGGGCGCTGCAGCCACATGTGATAGCGGTAGGTAAGCCCAAACGTAGCAGATAGCACCGCGCATGTGTACGCAACCAGGGCAGCATCGAAATGCTCTAGGTTACGTGAGCCGATTAGGATTAACGCTCCGAGCAGAAGCGTAAGACCAATGCCCCATGTTGCGGCGCGCGTCACTTCTCGGCTCATGATCGATTGCCTCAGAGCTGGACGGTTCCCCCGGCAGCGCTCGTGCGCGGGCGCGACGAGCTCACGCGTCGCGGATGGATCTGTACGCCATCGCTCTCGATAAAGCCAGCAACGGCCAAGCATCAATCCGCTTGGGCGTTCGTCACCCCGCAGAGGCGTGTGCACAACGCCCGCAGTAGGGGATGCAGGTTGTAGCCCTCGCTCCAGCGGTCGTCCCAACACACCTCGCCGACGGCACTGCATGGCACCTCGCCGACTCGCTACGGCTTATCCACTGCAACATATTGCGCATGCTGCGGTTACGGACGGGACGCGGCTCTATTCAAGCGCGCGGGACCCAACTGGGGTCGTTCCTTAGCGAACCGTGCAGACGTGCCGCTAAGCCGCTGCTTTGCCTTCGTGTGGAATGTGCATTTCGTTGGCGAGCAGCACTTTCGGCGGGAGCATCAACGTTGAGTGAAGCGATGTTGAGCGCGTTGCGCATCGTGGTCTCCCCCTGGGCCTCATGCAAGACGTGCCGCAAGTTCGGTAAAACTGGAGTAGCCGCAGCCGTCGTTCGCCTCCAGCAGGGCCATGCTTCGGGCGGGGACGCGAACAGCCTGGCCGTGAGCAGGACACCCCTGGGATTCCCGCGTGCCTCGCTATGGTTGCTCCCCGCCAGGCGGACAACCCGCCTTTGGTGCTGCAAAGGCGGTGTCTTTCGAGAGCTTCTGTGCTTCTTGCGCGTTATGAGCTACATGGACGTCTGAGTTCGTTTCGGGCTCGAACTTGCGATCGATGGTGCGGCTCGTTTGGGTGCATTCGAGTCCCGCGGGTGACGGATTGGAGTTACGGAAAGCAATGATGAAGGCAACCTGGCTTACTCTTGTTGGTTCTTGTTCAATCTTGATCGGCGCATGCGCTGAGACTGAGCCCGTAAGCATAACGGGTGGAGGGTCCCGTGCCGGCGCTGGAGGGGTCTTCGACGTTCGCGAACAGGCTGGCGCGGGCGGAACAGCGGGTAGTAGTTCGACAGAAGGCGCCGCTGGAACGCCCCCGACGGTTCCGGAAGAGTGCCGGGTTACCAACGCAACGCCCCTGCCCCAGGCAATCGTGTTCAGCGTCGCGAATACGAGTGCGGTCACGTATTACTTGAAGGGGCAATGCTCTCCGTTGGTAACCATCTGGACGTGTGCGAATGCCTATAATGACCCGCTCTACACGTCGCGAGGTTGTCCGAATAACACCTGCGGCGACCCGCAGAGTGCGAGCATCGCCTGCGGAGCGTGTGACCCTGAGCCCGTCGCGATCACGCCTGGACAGACCGTCACTTGGCAGTGGGAAGGCCTAGTGTATCGAAGCGAACCGAGCGGATGCACGAGTCATTCCAATGCACCCGCGGGTAAATATCGTGTGCGCGTGGGTGCCTATTCGACACGCGAGACCGCTATGGCAGAGGGATTGGACCAACCTTTCTGGGTTGATTTCGACTACCCCGACGCGGACGGCTTGGTCGAGCTCAAGCTCTGAAGACATGAGAGCGAGGGGGCGTCTTTCGACAGACGCTTCGGCCGCGTACTTCGCGTTCCCGCGTGCATCGACTACTTTGCGTCGGCGCCGAGCGTACGGTAGTTCGGGCTCGCGTCGGGCGGCTCCAATGGACCGCTTTGGCATCAACGCTCGTCCGAGCGCAGCCCAGGGCAGGCAAGGGAGAGCGATAATGCCACGTGCGCGAGCCCAAGCATCAGGGCTGCTTGAATCAGTCTCTAGCAGTTGGTAGGCTCGTGCAGTGACGACTGAGCTGACCTTTGACGTATCGGTCGGGAACGTGGGCGAAACCGACTACAACACGGTCGTGTTGAGCGGGACCGAGCTGATTGTTCCCCTCGAGATGGACCTCGACGACGATCCGCTTCAAGACGACGAGGTCCGGTTGGTATCGGAAGATGGCGAGTTCGAGCGCCACATCCGGGCTAGCGACCCCGACGCAGAACCGGACGAGGACAACCGACTCATCCACTATCGCTTTCGCGCAGTGCCTGCGGGACTGTATAGGGTCCAAGTCAACGTCGCAGGAACGTGGACGGACGTGGTGGAGGGATTACTCGTGCAACGCGGAGGGGTCGTGTGCGGTGATACGCAACTTGGCACGAATCGACCACAACTCCAACTCGCACCGGGTGCTCCTACCGTAGAAGAAACGCCCGAGTTCGATGTCGCCGATGAGCCACCGGAATACCTGGACGTCAACCCAACATTCGAGGCGCTCGAAGGGGACGAAACATGAGCGACTTAGCCTTCGTCCTGTTGCCACAGCTCACGGTCCAAATCGTTGCAGACGATAGCGGGCGCGCGCTGCAAAACCTGTTCGTGCTGTACCGACCAGCTCTTCCCGCCAAACAGGCCGCAAAGAGCAACGCGGTACTCGACTACATCGCCAGCCTGTGGAGCGACAAAGAGCAGGCGCAACGGCGACCCTACCAACTCGCAAGAACAGATGTTGGGGGTTTTCTGCAGTACGCCAAGGGGCACGAACCCAAGGCATTGGCGCCGCTGATGGATCCGACGGAGCCAGTCGAAAGCCTCAAGCTTGGGCAAGACGTCGCTTACGAAATGTACTTGGTGCGCCACCCGGACCCCGCCTATGCCGAGACGGCGTTACAAGAGCTTAACGGTGTGAAGCCGCCCAACATCACGCGAGAGTGGCCCGCAGCCGCCGTGCTTACGCCTCGGGTTGAGCACTGCCCCATGGTGCAGGCACAACAGCTCAAGTTGCGGCTGGGCTCCAAACCTGAACTCTATCGGCCCAGCGGAGACGCAACCTATGGCGGGTGGCTTCTCTACAAGGACATGCCGCACGCCGACGTACCTTCGGTCAAGACAGCGGTCGAGAAGCTCCAAGTTGATTTGGGTAAGCTGCGTTATGTGATCGGCGCGGAGCCTCCGTATGAGCCAGAGCGCCCTACCAAGAACAACAAAGGAGTCGTCACTAACGCAGCGACCGTGAACCAGGGAGTCTTCGACGCACGCACGATGAGCGCGGTTCTAGACTTGCAGCGCCAAGTACTTGCGCGTCGCGCGGTAAAGGTCGACAAGGCTAAAGCGCACGATCTGGCGTCAGGAGCCACCGCGGCGGCCGCGTCCTTTGCCTATGTCTCCGGTACTGTGGCAACGCCAGCTCTCCCAACGCCAAAGCCTGGAGAACTCCCGCTCAAGGCAGATGGAGTTTGCGACGCACTCACGTCGCGGGTCGCCGCCACTTGGATCGCGATGGGATACCGGCAACCGAGAGCAATTCTCGTCGCCGTGTCGGCCATGGGCTCCGGAACCGATTGGAAGACCTGGTTGCGACCAGAAGCAGCCGAGTCCCTCTTGGCTTGGCGCAGTCTGGCCAAAGCACTTGGACACGCTGAGGGAATTTGTGCCTCACACACCTATCGAACGCCGCTCACCGACGTAGGGCATGCCGCTTTTGGACGCTCTGCCGTGTCCATCCACAAAACCGGGCTCGCCATCGATCTGCTCCACGATGGACAGACCCGCAAACCTCGGGATCGGTTCATGGTGCTGATCAACCGGGACGAGGTCGCTCCGCAGTATCGGGCTAAGGTCCACATCGGGGACCGTGTCTACTGGCGTTTGTTTGGTGCGACCAAGCTATCTTTGGATCCAGCCCTGGCTGCAGCGGCCGTTTGTGCTGCGCTCGTGCAACTGGAACGGGAGGGAGGCATGGTAGGGCCACTAGCGACGGCGTTGCGCGAAGAGGCGCAAGCGTCACCCGAAGCCTTCTTCGCGAAGTATTACCGCACGACGGTGCAACAGTGGATGTATAACGCGTGGCACGATGAGGGCGGTGTACCAGGACCGGTGACGACGGCTGCACAGTACCGAG
>JBLNFG010001214.1:0-4203 GCA_050263495.1 Myxococcales bacterium
GGATGGGAGGCAAGCTGAGCAATGCGCCGAAGGCGCGAGCGAAGCGGGAGGGGGCATCCCAATAAGATGCGTTTGCCCTGCGCTAGGCAAAGATCGCCAATTGCGAGCAATCCCCCCAACAGAATCATTGTGGAATCGTGCGCACACATTGCTCGCCCAAGACATGACGGCGACCGATGCCCGCAATGGAATCAGCGCGAGGACTCCACGTGGGCATCAACATTGGCCACCGTAGGTTATGCTCGGCGGTCCCCAACTCGGCCAACCTCTCGCTCCTCCACAGGATCTACACGTCCACACGAAATTTCTCTGGAATGGCAGACGGGCCGCAGTGGGCTGGGATGGGCAACACAATTCTGGTCTGGCAATTTGGGCATCAGATATGCAGAAAAACGAGTTACTGACAACCTCTGACATTTTTCTTCACCGATAATGCAGACATCGGCAACTCAGCTGACACTCTGTATGAATAGTCCTCGAAGTAGCTTATGAGCAATACCGCAAGGACGCCGCTACCTCACTTGGGTAAGCCAACAAGTGAGCTAACCTTCGAGTCGGTCTACGAGGAGTTGGTTGCTTTCGTTTGGCGAACGGCGCGGCGTTTGGGGGTAGAGGGCTCGGCTCTCGACGACGTGTGCCAGGAGGTTTTCGTTGCGGTCCATCGGGGCCTGCGCGAATACAATGGTCAGGGCTCCGTCAAGACCTGGGTATTCGGGATTCTGCAGAACAGCGTCCGCATGCATCGTCGTGGTCAAGCACGGAAGGATCCTTTGGTGCGGAGCGGTGGGAACGTCATCGATGCCGAACAGGTAAGCTCTGCGGACAGAAGCCCGTATGAACTCGTGTCCAGCGCCCAAGCACTCCGTATCGCGCACAAGATACTCGAGTCGATGGGTGAGGAGAAGCGCGAGGTCTTTGTCCTAGTCGAATTGGAGCAGTGGTCGATTGTGGACGCCGCGGAGGCAATCGGAATCAACGTAAACACAGTCTCCGCCCGTCTTCGCGCCGCCCGCAAGGAGTTTGCGCAAGCCGCGAACCGAGTCCGAATTCGGGAAACGCTCAGGAATAGGGACAGTTGGAGGCCAGAATGATGTCCTATGAGCCGCCCAACTCGTCGCTGGCTAGCCTGCTGCGCGGATCAGACGGTCCATCTGATGAAGATATTCGCAGGCTCAAGCACAAGATTAGCGATACCGTTGCTATTGCTGGCCAACTCCAGTCTTCTGGCGGCTCGAACACCCTGCGGCAGATACCACAGGGTGCTTGGGTCAGGGGTCTATTGTTCGTGAGCACACTATTGAGCATCGGTATGGCCGTCTTCCGTGAGCTACCGATGGGCAATGGCCTTGCCAGCTAATTGGGGCCTCTCGCCGCAGCATAACCTACAGCGAGCGGCAGCATCGAGTGCCCGTCGAGTAGTCGTAATAGGTGGGCGCGTGCGAGCTAACCTTCGCTTCGCATCCTTTGTTGGTCGAACGGGCATAGAAGCCACCCGCAAATATGCCCGGCTCATCTTCGACCCACTCGTCCAGGTTGCCCACCATGTCGTAAATGTTTTCGTTACCGAACTTGCTCACACAGTCCGGCGTGCTGCCAGTTGGACGAAGCAACACCCCTGTTTCGTGCTCGACGATCAGATTGAGTCGCGGGTCCAAGTGTCCGAGTGATGCGTTGCCGTGAAGCACGCGCGCCGGATGAGTATTGCGCCAAACGTTGCAGCGACCCGCGACGTACTCAGACCCATAAGGGAATAGGCTTGAGCGAGCACCGCGGCACGCAGTTTGCCATTCCGCGTAAGAGCAGAGCCGCTTGCCCGCGCTCTCACACAGCGTCCGCGCTAGCTCGCGTGATAGGTAAGCTTGAGGAACGACGTTGGGAACGCTGCGAGCCACTGCGCGGAACCGCCCCTTGCGCTGCAACTCCGAGAGCTCCGGCAGAAGAAACGACTGCGCAGCATCCGTACCCCAGCTGTTGCGCTCGATTTGCCAGACATCGAGAATCCGATTCATCAGCACACGTTGCGGCGGGTAGTAAGGCGACAGTGGCTGCTGTGATAGTCCATCTACCGTGGAGATCTCCCAACGGTCGATGCAGAAATTGCCTACTTGGGCCATTTCCGTTGGGCAAACGTGCGAGGTGTTGCTCGCCGCTGCGAGCAACGGATCAAGGGTCAACAAAAGCGTCCAGGCTGCCGCAGCCGCTGCTCTTCTCGTCACTGTTTCTCGTATTGCTGACATTGCCAACTAGGCGGAACCAACGGTGCGGGATGCAAAGGACATCGGATTTGCACCAATGAGGCCGTAAGCGCGTTCCCACGCTTGATGACGCGGCACGTCGAAGACAATGCCAACATCGAGTTCGGTCGGTAACCATGCCCCATGGCGAATCTCATTCTCCAACTGCATTGGTCCCCATCCAGCATATCCAGCGAAACCGATGACGTTCGCGGTGCAGCTACCTTCGCCCAGCACCTCGAGTACGCGACGAGATGCGGTGGCCAAAATGCCAGATCCAACGTTAAACTGACCTTCTACGCCCTCGAACCGATCCTCCACACGGTAGACGAGCCAAACCTGCTCGGGTGATACGGGCCCACCAAGTCGAACAGACCCGCCGATATCTGGCGCGGTTGTCTTAACCTCCGCACGCACCACGAGTTCGGAAAGAGGCATCAACTCGCGTCCATTAATGACCCAGCCGAACGCACCCTCGGGGCCATGCGAAGCCAACAAAACCACAGAGCGATCGAAATTCGGATCACCGAGCGGTGGGGCTGCAACGATGAGACCAGGGGCCAGACCCGACATTGCGCTATCGAAGCTAGCAATGTCATGACTGAAGGGCAATGTCTTCGTCAGTCGTCGTCCACGAGCGTTCCGGCTCGGCCGCAAGGCCCCAGCGCGAACGATAGCGGAGTTGAGACCTTAGTGTGGGGATCTGTCACGGCTTTGGGGCAAGCTGAAGAGCGTTGGCTTCAACCCATTGACCACCGGGGCGAAGAATCCCAAATCAAATCGCCTACCCAGACTGCCGATTGCCCGCGCAATCGGCGGGAGGTCGATTTGCTGTCGTTGACGCTCGCATCGGCTCACTCCTTCACTTGGACCTATTAGCAACGTGAGCGCAGTCGGAACACGAGTGTCCAAAGAGTGCTGAACCATTCTTCCATGAATCGGTTGACAACCTGTTGATCGGCTCGGTTGACTGGTTCTCGGATGTGGACTTTCTCGATGCTACCCGTCCTTGCAGAAGCGCTCCGTCGTGCAAGCTAAACCACTGCGGACCAGTCAAGGATGCTGCCGCTCTCCCCTCCAGGGTGGATGGGACGCGTTGCGACGACGGAATCGCGTGTAACGGCGCTGACGCCTGCGTAGCCGGCGAGTGTGTCTCACACGCGACGACTTGTCCGATCCCGGCTGGTGCAGGTGGCATGGACATGGCCGGCACCGCGGGCGCGAGGTCGGCCTCGGAGTGCACTCGCACCCATGCGGCCTAGAGTCCCTGGAAGGTACCACCAATGCTGGCGCGAGCGCAGATCCCGAGATGGCGGCCGCGTGTACGCTGATTTCTTTTGCCAGCCCGGCGCGCAAACGGCCCACTCGGCCACCGCGTGCCCCAAGCGTGACTGTCAGAGGAGGGAGATTGTCGGGGAATGCGGCCCGGCTTGCCTTTCGTCGTGCTAACCCATACGCTCACGCCCAAAGGAGTTCTTCGTGCTTTCGTCTTCCCGCGCCATTGAGCTTCCTCCCGGTATTCAGACGGGAAGCATCGTGGCGAACCGATACCGAATTGAGGAGGTTGTCGGTCGTGGGGGAATGGGCGTTGTGTTTGCGGCACGACATCTGGAACTCGACGAGCGCGTCGCCGTCAAGTTCATGAATACGGAGGCCGTATCCGATCCGGAAGCTGTGGCTCGGTTCGACCGCGAAGTCCGCACCGCGGCGCGGCTGCGTAGCGAATACGTGGCCAGAGTCTATGATGCAGGCAGGCTCGAGGACGGCGAGCGCTACATGGTGCTCGAGTACTTAGAGGGGCAGGATCTATCCGAACGCGTCCAGCGGGAGGGCCCCCTTCAAATTGAGAGCGCCATTCGATTCCTCCTGCAAGCATGTTCCGCGGTGCTCGAAGCACACGTCTTGGGCATCGTCCATCGAGACTTGAAGCCGGCCAATCTCCGTGTGGTCCGGCGTGCTGACGGTTCGG
>JBLNFG010001215.1:0-5472 GCA_050263495.1 Myxococcales bacterium
TGTAGATCCGTCGCACCTGCATGATTTCGCCAAGCGGCCTGTGTTCCTCAGTGACCCGCCACTGGTTAAACGCGAGCGCATCCGTCTTCTCGAAATTCTCGTTCCCCGAAATGTCCTGGCGCGGGACATGTACCCGTCCAACCGTCACGAAGGGAGAGAGCTTTTCCGGCCATTCGACTGTTGCCTCGTTGACCGGCATCGCCTCGAGATCGGTGCACAGCTGGACCTGGAGGTCGAAATCGAAGGCGCTGGCTTGGAGTTCGTCCACCAGGGTCGGATAGAACACATCCGGCCGAACGCGTAGGTCGAGTTCACGATGGATCACACGCGTGGTGTTTTCCGTGACCGGAGCGAGGCGGATCTTCGCGATGTAGTCACCGTGACGCACCGAAGCCATGCTCCAGAACGTGGTCAACAGCGGATTGCGTACCGGCGTCTGCGACGCTTTGACGAATGCGAACAGCTCGTCCCATGCCCAGTCGGACCGCTCGAACGTTCCCTTGCCGGTGACAAAATCCGTGAGCAACTCGTGGAAGCCCGTCTTGCCGCGTGCCAGGTATTGTGGCACGTTGTTGCCGATCTCCTGGAGCACCAGATAGTGCTTCGCCGTGTTGGCGACGAATACCGGATTGTTCTTGAGCACGAGGTCGAAGGTGGCCGAGTCGGGCTCGTCCCCAACCAGCTTCGATCCGGGAACATCGAAGATCTTCATGGCACATCCCAGAACCCCTCCGAGCGTGGCGTCCGCCCCCAAATGATTGGAGGCGCTGGAAAACCGGATCAGCGCACCGTGGTGGCCTGGCTTGGCGTAAATTCCCTGCGCGTATGCCGGCGACACGTTGCGCAGGATTTGGACCTCCGCTTTGACCACGCCGAATGTTTTCGCATGCGCGCCGCGGACAGCTCGCCCACTACCCTCGACCACTGGCGATTCGCGGACCTTCTTTTCCCAGAAGTCGACGATCTGTTCCATGAGCCGATCGAGATCCGGATCGAGCGTCTCCACCTCAGGCCTATAGCGGACGAAATCCAGTGGCATCTGTCGCGCTCCTTCTGCTCGATCGGGCTTGTTTCCGCCAGATTTCCGAGCATCTCAACGCCGACAGAACCTGCTGCAGGCGTTGTTCGAAATCGGGCTCGATGTGCTCAACGTCCGGACTGTAACGTGCAAAGTTCGAGTCATTGTTGCCCACTTTTTTCTGCCGAACGACGATTCTTCCGGAACAATATTTGTGGAACTAGCCTCTGTCTATTGGACCTTGGTATCGGTCTGCATCGTGGATCTCAAGTGCTCGTAGTCACCGCAACCGGTGACGACGCGGCTTCGTCGTCAGCAGCTTGCAATGTTGCGGGCATGAGCACGGCACGACCAACCAGACGTCCGTGTTCGAAATCGTCGTACGCCTGCCTCGCCGCGCTGAGCGGATAGCGGTCCACTAGGATCTTGAGTCTCCCCAGAGCCGCCATCTCGACCACCTCCATCAACGCGATGCTGCCGCCGTTCAAGCTCGTAGTCAGCTGCGCGCCAGGGGGCACCTTGAAGAAGTCAAATGGAAGGGAGCCACCTCCTGCGCCGACCATGGTCAGACGGCCGCGCCACGATAGCGCAGCGACGGCTGTGGCCAAAGTCGCGTTCACTCCGACGCAATCCAGAACGAACGCCGCCCCGATCCCGCCGGTCAGCTCGCGAATCTGGTTCGCGGCTTCAGGACCACTGGAGACAACGTCGTCGGCACCGTACTCGCGGGCCAGCTCCAGTCTGGCTTCGGTCGAGTCGACCGCGACGATTCGTGCTCCGGTCAGCTGACGAAGAAATTGAACTGCATAGAGCCCCAAACCGCCGACACCAATGACAACTGCGGTGCTGCCCGGATAGATGCCAGGAAGTGCAGGCTTGATCGCGGAGTATGTGGTGATGCCGGCATCTGTGAGCGGCGCGGCCTCGATCGGGTCGAGGTTGCCGATGGGGACAAGAAATCTCGCCTCGGGAACGAGGACGTAGGGCGCATGTCCTCCGTCATAGCCCACTCCGGGAGCGCGAATGGCCTTCTGATAGAGGCAGTGATTCTCTTCGCCGGAGCGGCACATGTGACAGCGGCCGCAGCTTGCCCATGATGGGTTGACCGCGACGGCGTCACCACGCTGGAATTTCGTCACTCCGGTTCCCACCTCTTCGACCCAGCCTGCGATCTCGTGCCCGAGAGTGAAGGGAGGTGGCTCGTTCTTCCAGTAGCTTCGGTCGCGAGATATGACCGTGAAATCGGTGTGGCATAGACCCGAGCCTGCGACTCTGACTACTACCTGTCCAGGCCCCGGATGAGGTTCAGGCACTTCTTGAAATTCCGCTTGCATCTGCGCTTGGAGAAGTCGGTACGCGAGCATTTGTTTTTTCCTTTCGGATCCGTTGAGAGTTGGACTTGACGCAGGGCGAACCGACACCGCAGCCGTGATCGCCGTCGCTTCTGCCTCGAGCGCCTCCCGACCAAAGACCTGTTGCGCGGTGATCACGCGCTGCGGGCGTCCACGACCGAGGAAGGCGATCAGCCAGTTGGCAAGGACGGCAATTCGGTTCTTGAATCCTGTCAGCGCGTAAAGGTGTATCGCCAGCCACAGCAGCCAGGCGAAGAAACCCGATGATTGGACGGGCCCTATGGACGCGATCGCGTGGAATCGCGATATGGTCGCCATCGTGCCTCGGTCGCGGTATCTGAACGGTCGCTGCGTCTTGTCACCACTGAGGCGGCGTACGATCGTAAAGGCGGCGTGTCGGCCGGATTGGATGGCGACCTGCGCTAGTCCCGGAAGGCGGTCCAGGTTCATCAAGTCGCCAATCACGAAGACCTCTGGGTGTCCTGGGAGCGTGCAGTCCGGAAGAACTTGGACGCGTCCAGCGCGGTCGACGACGTCCGCTCCAGCCGCACGGGCGACGATGCGTCCGATCGGGGAGGCTTCGACGCCAGCTGCCCAGATTTTCGTGGCCGCCTCGAGCCGCCTGAATCGCTGGTCTTTCGAATTGGTGTCGATACCACTTTGATCGACACCCGTGACCATGGCGCCGAGCCGGATTTCTACGCCCATGTCTTCGAGCGTTCGCGCCGTCCGTCGCTGCAATTCTTCCGGAAACGCTGGAAGAATCGTCGGTGCGGCATCAAGGAGCACCACCCGCGCAGTGGACGGATCGATGCGGCGGAAATTGTGATGTAACGATCGCCGTGCGAGTTCGGCAATCTGTCCCGCGAGCTCAACACCAGTTGGTCCGGCGCCTACCACGACGAACGTCAGCCACGTTCCTGACCGCGGCGTCGGGTTCGCGCTCGGCCATCTCGAATGCACCGAAGATCCGACTGCGGAGTTCCTGCGCATTATCGATCGTTTTCATGCCCGGCGCATGACGCGCAAATTCCGGGCGTCCGAAGTAGGACTGACTCGCGCCGGTGGCGAGAATCAGAGTGTCGTAAGGAACTTCGCTGTCGAGTCCTAAAGTGTCGACAGTTAAAGACCGATGCTGAAGATCAATCTGCTTCACTTCTCCGAGAAGCACCGTGGCGTTGCTTTGGTGGCGCAGAATGTCTCGGATTGGCGGCGCGATATCACCCTCGGAGAGAATTCCCGTTGCTAGCTGGTACAGCAGTGGCTGAAAAAGGTGAATTGTTGCGATCGATGATAGTGACGTCAACGTCGGCACGTCTCAGAGCTCGGGTGGCGAACAGGCCGCCGAAGCCACAGCCCACGATCACGACGCGATGTCGGACCGGCGTCGTTTGATGAGCAACGAGATCGGTTGTTGTGTGTGAGGAGGTCATGAAGTCAACCGAGGCCTCAATCGTGCTTGGTGCGATTAAGACAGATGAGCGTAGGCGAGTCTATTAGACGAACGTATCGGCCAATACCAAAGTATCGGTCGGACAACTTCGCAAGGAGTCGTGCAATTCAAGTAGTCAAGCGGTGGTGCCGGTCGGATTCTTGGTGGACTTCAGGCGACAGCATGGCCTCTCTCGGAAAACCTCCTCAGGCCATCTCTAGACCCGCAATGGCGGAAGGGCTATCAGAGTGGCAAGACAAACGGCGAATAGGGGATAATTCACAACACTGGGTGGATCTCGGGACCGTGGGGATATGGACCTGCAACTCAAGGCTTCGGCTGAGGACATCAATCGCCTTCAGGGCTGCATTGACGATCTAGTCGCCTTGCTTGCTCTGCCTGCGGTCTGGAGTGGCAGGGAACCCGCTGAAATTGTCGAGACGCTTCTTGATGTACTCCTGCGGATGCTCCGCGTGGATCTCATTTATGCGCGGGTGAAAGATCCCGGCTCTGACACGCCCGTCGAGGCAATCCGAGTCGCTCCATCGTGCAACCTCAGTGCGCACGAGGTCGGTGAGATGGTTGGCAACTGGTTTGAGGATCATGGCCAGGAATCGCTGGCGTCGACGCGGAATCGACTTGGGGACAAAGACATTTCAATCATGCCCGTGCCGCTAGGGGTACATGGTGAGACCGGCATGATCGTAGTCGGGTCTAATCGGGCGGACTTCCCCGGGCAGACCGAGAGTCTTCTTCTGAGCGTGGCGGCGAACCAGGCATCGATCGGGCTGAAGGAAGCGTGGCTGTTCTCCGAGCAGAAACGGACCGCCAATGAACTCGAGAGACAAGTCGCGGAACGAACCGAAGGGCTTTCCGCGGCCAATGACAGGTTGAAGAACAGCGAAGCCGCGTTGCATAAGGCCTTGGATGAAATCAAAAAATCAGAAGCTAAACTGCGTCAGGTAATCGATGCGATCCCCACGCTGGCGTGGTGCAATTTGCCCGACGGTCCCAATGAATTCCTCAATAAAGGCTGGCATGAATACACCGGCCTTTCCCCTGAAGAGTCGCATGGTTGGGGCTGGCAGGCCGCGTTCCATCCAGAAGACTTGCCACCGCTAATGGAGAAGTGGCGGAAGATGTTGGTGTCAGGAGAATCAGACGAAATCGAAGCGCGCCTTCGACGGCACGACGGAATCTATCGCTGGTTTCTCATTCGGGCTCAGGCCTTCCGGGACGACTCTGGCAACATTTTCAGGTGGTACGGTACAAGCACGGACATTGAGGACCGAAAGCGAGCGGAGGAGGCCCTGCGAGCTACCGAGCTCAACCTTGCAGCCATCATCAACACGATTCCTACGACAGCATGGACCACTCGTCCGGATGGCTACTGCGATTTCCTCAATCACGTGTGGCTTGATTACGCCGGTATGACCGCCGAACAAGCGCAGGGCTGGGGCTGGGCGGACGCTATTCATCGCGAGGGCCGTAACAAACTTGTAGAGGAGGGGCAATCTTGCCTGGCATCGGGCACTCCGGTCGACACGGAAGCTCGGCTTCGCCGATTCGACGCTTCTTATCGCTGGTTCCTAATTCGCGGCAATCCACTCAGGGATGAAGCGGGCAACATTCTCAAATGGTACGGAACCTGCGTGGACATCGAGGATCGT
>JBLNFG010001216.1:0-3248 GCA_050263495.1 Myxococcales bacterium
ATCGCATAAGACCAACACTTCATCCGGCGCAAGTCGACTATCCGCGAGTGCCACGCCGATATCCTCGGCCGCAAAAGAAGACGCCGCGAGAACCGGGTTGGCGATGAAGGTGCTGCGCTCGATAGCCAAGCGCGGTCCAGCACCCACCGGAATCCGGATCACATTCGCGCTCAAGTCCCTGGACATGACATCCAAGGCGCTCACTTGATCTTGACTGGCGTCGACGAACAGCAGCTCGCTTCCTAGTCGAGCACGATCGACGACGCGTGGGGGGACATCAAACCCGTCGCGTCGTTCACCACATCCGAAGACTAGAGTTCCGAGCGCCCAAACCGCTGCTATTGTTGCTCGCATGTGGTTACTCCCGAATCTTGCTATTGAGCTCATAGCCGGTCACAGTGGTGGTATCGAGCGTTGCCCAATCGATAAACGTCAAACGTCCGTCGTCGTACTGCTGACTCACGAAGACTCGAGCCGCGGCGGGAACGACTCCCATCGAGATCGGAATCGATCCAAGTTGGATTGAACTCACCTGCAATGACTCCATATCGAGTCGTTGGACCATGGTGCCGTAGGTTGATGCGCCATCACTCTGGAAGCTCAAAAAGACGTATGGCGCGCTCGGCGTAGTAACCGAAAGGTTGGCCTCAGTCTCGGTGATCTGTAACTTACGAAATGCCCTCTTCAGGTCGATCAACGTATACCCATGGGACCGTTCGAGTACCTCCTCCGGAGTTAGTCCAGTCTGGGACAACGCACCTTCGCCCTTGTTGTGCACGACATAAGCCTGGTCACCGCTCGACGAGAACGCGATACCTTTGATCGATTTTGTTAGATCGAGGACCCGCTGCGGTAGTTGTCCGCTCAAGTCCAGAATCGCCACCCGACGCTCACTGGTCAATACAGTGGTATAAAGCACAGCCCAACGCCCATTGGTGCTTATGGCAGCCGCGCCGGCCGCCACATCGGCAATTGGCGTCCGCGTCACGACGGTCGGATCCAAGAACCCTCCGGGAATCGGGATGCGCAGCAGGGCACCGCGATTGCGAGAGACCGTGAGTGCGTAAGTTCCATCGGGCGAGACGTCCAGATCCGTGATCTCGGCGCTCGCACTTGGCTCGCTCGTCGAGCCTGTCTTTGAACTCACTTCGGCGAAGCCTCCGTTACCTACTGGCGCGCCAGCAGAGCCCGCCATGGGGAATCCGCCTTCGCCGGCTGCTGCGGCCCCACCCTGCCCTGCCACACTGCCTCCGATCCCCTGCAATTCGGTCGACTGTGGCGAGCGCAGCAAGGTTGCAGCATCCAGAGAGCGTGTGTCTCCCGTGGCAAGATCCACCAATCTGAGCTTGGACGTATCTTTGATGCGGCCGAGCGCAAATCTGCCGTCAGGCGTTACCGTCACGTCAGCCCCTTGCGCCTCGGTGGCGGAGAATATTGGGATAGTATCCGCAATAGCGGCTCTGCGCTCTGCGTCGATCTTTGCGAAATCCAGGACGGAGATCCCATCTTCGGTGACCAAATAGGCGGCAGCCGATCCGGCAGCGCCGCCGGCAAATGTGACTTGCCTCGGCTTGAATCCAACGGTCATGCGTACCGCGCGCGCTCCTGCGTCATCGAACGTCAGGACAGAAACGTCTTGAAGCGTCTCGAATCGACCTTGATGTACTCGGCTTACATCGAAGTACGCGACGGCGTGCTTTCCGTCGGGTGCAACGCGCACCACGTTGGCGGAGGGCAAGTCGCGGAAGTACTGTACCGTGCTTTTCCCGTCCACGGTTTGGATGTACGCGATATCGCTCGCCCCAACATCGACGACAAGAGCCGCATCTCGGCCCGGAATGGTCTGCAAAAACCGCGGCTGATCTCCCGTGTCGACGACGTGTATCGCCAATGACGATGCACTGATAACCGCAACGCTATCTCGATCGGGGTTGGTCGCGTATACGTAATTCACGCTTGACTGCGGCGCATCGAGCTCAACCGCTACCTCCTGCTCGTCGGGGACCGTCAGCCCCGGTTCCGTGCTACCGCCAGATCCAGGTGATGAGTTGCTATATGCGGCGCCGCGAGATCCGGTATCGTAACCGCCATTTGCGTCCCCCTCCGATGGCGCAGTGTTCATGTCACTGCTTTCGTCGCTTGCGTTGCACCCACCCGCAACAGCCAATCCGAGGCAGATGAGCGTGCGCCAACTGAGAGACACCCACCTCGCCCCACCACCATGTGTGCGCATCATGGTCGCGCGTTTTAGCAGGAAGCATACCAGCCCAGCAATGCACCATGAAGGCCTTGATAGCGGCTCTGGTCAGTGCGCCACTGTGACATTCCTGCCCGAGCCATGTGCCGATGCCGTCAGGGGAACGATTGACCTCTGACTAGGTTTCATGTTTTACGATCAACGGGTCGAAGGAGTACCTCTCATGATCATCGGGACCAAACCGTCTCTGCTCGTCTGCACGCTTCTCTGTATGGCTGCGGCCTGCGGCGGTGCCTCCAAACCCGCAGAAACCGGTGGAGCCGAATCGAACCAAGCGGAGAGCAGTGCGGCAGCAGCAGACTCCGAAGCCGCGGAAACCGAAGCACCGGCAGAAAAGGACGACGGAGCAAGCGCGAAACACGACGATAAGACGACTATCCCGTCCGGTCTGCAGCTACTCGATCGGCGAAGCCTTTCACTCGAATTCGACCTCAATCTGGTCAAGAAAGGTGAAGGCAAAGGCGTCCAGAGTGGCACTTGGTCCTTCTCCGAAGAACGCACACTGCGCGTGAAGACAGCGAAGAAAGACGTAATCAACGAGCTGCAGGTGGTTTACGGCAAGTGGGAGGCCAAGCCGCTACTTGGTCTCACCTACGAGGTGCCAACCGATGGTAAGACGTACCTCCGCACTAGCGATAGTTCAGGCCTCAAAATCATGCGCGGCAGTGATTTCGTGAATAGCGGAGAGGAGCAGCGCGCCGTCAAGTCCGAGTACGGTTGGGTTGGTAGTCGTAGCCCCTTGCGGCAGGCGCTGCTCGACGCAAAGCTCGAGGCCGGCGCATCACTCGGCAGCGGCCAGGAGCTCGCACAACAAATTCTCGGGGAAATCCCCGGCGCCGACCCCAGCCAAAACGAACTATCCGCGGTACTCGAAAAGGTGGAAGGCAGCTCACGCAAGAAGGCCACAATCAAAGTCGAGGCAAAGACAAAAATCACTAGCAAAAAAACGTCGTTTGCGATCGAACTGAACGGAACCGCAAGTATTGACGTC
>JBLNFG010001217.1:0-2677 GCA_050263495.1 Myxococcales bacterium
TTGTCCCGGTGCGATTCGTTGGCCGCGTACGTAAGTGCCGTTCGCGCTCCCGCGATCTTCGAGGAGCAACTGATCACCAATGCGATGTAGCAACGCGTGTCGGCTCGATACTTGAGCGTGGGTGATCTGGATGTCGTTGTCCGGAGTTCTGCCGATCGACTTGACGGATACCTGACCCGGGGCGCCGAAGTTCACCTGGCCGATAACGGTCTTGTGCTTCTTGCGTCCCGGATCGGGCGATCCCGCGGCAGCCGAGGCGACCGCTGCTGGCCCGGCGCCTTGAACCGGCACGTTTGCCTGGCCCTGGGCGCGGGTAAACTGCAGCAAGGTGCTGACGAGGATCGGGAGCGGGCCCAACGTGACCACGCCGTGGGGATCGAGCATCGCCGGCTGCGAGGGTGCGATACGTGAACTACCGACGAAGGTTCCAGCGGTCGACCCAACGTCTGTGATGCTGAGTGGCTCGAGGTTGAGCGTGGCGTGCACCCCCGAGACGTTCGGATGAAAGATGGCGAGGTGCACCCTCTCCGGATCGCGTCCGATCACCAATTGACCAGGCTTCGGCGGCAGGCGTCCGACCTGCATCAGCATCGCAATGATTGCCGGGTGCGTATTGGGCACCGGTGCATGTCCCACGATAAACTGTGCCGAGAAATCGAAGGGATGCTGGCTTTGCGGCGCGATTGGCGAGCCATTCATCGCGCTCGGTCCGAGACCGAGATCGACGAACGAGAGGTGCCCCTGCCCATCGTGCGTGATTCGCGCGTGCTCGGGAGCGACGCCCGCACCGCCCACACGGATGTCGCAGTTGGGGCCTGAACCGATGCTGATCGACTTGCTGCCAATACCCGGAATCATCTTGGTATATAGGCACTAACAGACCGCGGACCAAAGGAAAACCCCCGAGTTTCGCCTAGTAGCGGCTGGCCTCGTTTCAGCGTCGGAACAGCCCAAACAGAATGGCAAATCCAATCAGTAGCAGAGCGATTCCGCTGAGAAACATCCATTGACGTGGGCTTGGGCCAACCCGCGGTGGGCTCGACGGTCGAGGCGCGTAGGCCGCTGGACGTGTTGCAGAACCGATCGCCCCAACTTGCGTGAACGGGAGGGTCCGATTCGGTTCGGCGCTTGGCAACTGAGGCCCGTCCATCAACACCGTCTGATCGACACGATCGAGCACCTGGGTTCGATCCACCGGATTCGGTCGCGCATTGACCTGTTCGGTGGCGGTCACGTTTACGGCGGGCGTCGTCAAGATGACGTTCAGAGCTGAGCCGCCTGCGGCAGCGTTGGGTTGAGCCGCATCCGTCACCTCGAGCAGGACCACGGTGATGTTGTCATGCCCGCCCCGCGCGTTAGCGAGAGCCACCGCCTGCGCCGCCTTCTGCTCCAGCATGCCGGCGCCAGTGACCAAGCTGGTAAGCTCCGCTTCCGTAACGAGATCCGTCAGGCCGTCTGAGCACAGCAGGAAGATGTCACCCGCGAGCAGTTGGTCACTGGGGCGTAGCTCGACCTCGACCTGGGGCGTCATCCCAAGTGCCCGGGTGATCCGGTGCGCCTCCGGATGTTGGTGCGCCTGCTCGCGCGTCACTTGCCCGGCGTCGATCCAGGCTTCGATCATCGAGTGGTCGCGGGTCAGCGCTTCGAGCTTTCCCGCGCGGAGGCGGTACGCTCGAGAATCGCCCACATGGGCCACTTCCACCGTGCTCTGGTGGAGCCAAACCGCTACGCAGGTCGCACCCGGTCGTTCGTCGAGCGCTGCATCACCGCCGACGCGATGCACCGCCGCGGAACCAGTCTGGATCGCCTGACTGAGCCTGATTCGAGTGGGGTGAAGCGGATCAGATGTGGCGAGCGCCCGTTGAATCGTCTCGACGGCAGTGTGACTAGCCTCGCGCCCACCGATATGTCCACCCATGCCGTCGCACACGACGGCGAAGAGGCTTCCGCCAATCGCCGTCATGCCGTACGCGTCCTCGTTGATTTGCTTGTCTGGTTCGCGACCGGGATCCGACACGGCGGCACACGAGACGCGCAGTTCAGTCATTGGGAAGCCTCCTCGAGCGAATACGACCCGCTATTCCAGGCGGAGACTCATTTCTACGGGCCCAAATCGAACCAGTGAGCCGTTGGGAACGGACGTCCAAGCGCCAGGCTGCAATCGAGCCCCATTGACGAGGGTGCCGTTATTGCTGTTCTCGTCGCGCACCATGAGCTGATTGTTCTCCAGTTTCAGAGAAGCATGCAGCCCGCTCACTCGAGCTTCAGAGAGTAAGATTTCGCAACGGGCGCCGTCTCTTCCCACGTGCATCTCGAGCCCCGGAGTGATGGTGAACACGCCCGCTTGGCTTTGGAGGATTGCACGCTGTACGACCGCCGGTGATGCACCGAGCCCTGGCGGCATTCCAGGCTGCGGCATGGCACCGGGCATACCTTGCGGCGCTCCTGGGGGGCCGTACATGAACTCGGGATTGGGTTGCGGCATGGGCATAGGCGCAGGAGCAATAGGTGGTCCCGCAACTGGACCGGGCATGCCTGGGCCAACCCGACCGGCGGCAACGACCGGGGCAGGGGTTCCCCCTGTGGCGGGTCGCTTGCTTCCGCCGCGTAGAAGAATGACGAGCAACAAGGCGAGCACCACTACTCCGAGGGCTGCCCCGAGCACCGGAATGAGTGG
>JBLNFG010001218.1:0-2975 GCA_050263495.1 Myxococcales bacterium
GTAGTAGTAGTCAGGCTTGGTCCCGTTGCCACTCCGTGTTGAACAGAGTTGGACGCTGGCGATGAAAGCGCCGAGTCGGATAAGGGCACAGAAAGCAGGAACGGCGCTAGTTTCGCCTTGATCCTTGCGCGGTCCTCCGCCGTCGGGGAGCTTCGAGTGCGCAACCGCCGGAGCGCAGCGTGGGCCGTTTCATCGAGAGCCATTCGGGCCTCCGTTACCTGCTCTGGCGCCATCGAGGCGACGAGAAAACTCACGACGTGCTGCGCGGAGCCGGGTGTAGGTGGTGTTCACGTTCCAGGCGAGCGCAGCGGCAACTTCCGGCACTGAAAGCTCCTCGACATCCGTCAGCCAGAGCACTAGTCGCGACTCTTCTGGAAGGGCATCGAGCACCCTTTGAGCTAGCTCCGCTTCTTGCTGACGCGCGAGTATGCTCTCCGGATTCGTCTCCGAGCGGTCGGGCACTTGCGCAAGGCTATCCGAGGCATCAACGGTAGGCAGCGGCGCATCCCCGGGACGCCGACGACGACCCCGACGGTGATTGCTCACAACATTGCGCAATATGCCAAAGATCCACGTTTTCAGCGAAGCCTCAGCACGGAAGCCCGCAAGCTGCCGAAATACCGTGATGAAGACCTCTTGGCAGACGTCGTCGGCCGCGTCCGGTGCAACGCCCAGTTGGTGCGCACTTCGCCATACGAAGTCAATGTGCTCGTCGTAGAGTCGTGCGAAGTCGGACACCGCAGCGGTAATCGAAGCGTCTGCGTTCGGTGAGTTTACCTTGGGTGACCCGGCAATGGGTGAGCCTGGGTTCGGTGAGTCTGCGTTCGCTGCCCCGGCAATGGATGAGCCTGCGTTCGAAGCTCCACCCGCGGTATCGCGCGACGGCAGCATTGGCTCTATCACCACCTCGCGCAACTCGGGGCTCATAGCAGGTCCGAGCCTGCAGCTGAGCGCACTGCAAATGGCCGAAGTTTGACGGTGCGATGAGCACCGCAAAGCCATATCCAAACACTCGGGAGTCGAGGCGGGTTGCACAGCGAGCGCTTCTTCGTGTCCGGTGCAGGAATTTCCATTTCTAAATCTGACGCTCTGGAATTCGGCCTCGCGAATCGAGCCACACTACCAGATTTCGGCGCTTTAGGCTCGGTGGCCACTCGGCGCTCGACGAGCCATCCCTCCGAGTCCGGCACAGTGTCGAGGTGTTGGCACTGCATAGTGGTGCGCTGGGCAGAAGTCAAAAACACAAATGGGTTCTCATGTTCCCGGAAACGAAGGGACGCCGCGGAGACGACCCGCGCAGCATGAGGAAACAATGAATGACCTTCAAGCTCGACGTGCCGCCAAACCGAACGACAGGAAGGCTGAATTTGGATCAGCCCGTGCTGAGCCGTGCCTGCGCCTTCGGAACAGAGCGCTTGTAAGCGCCTTCGTGCTCGTCTCTCAACTCGCCTGTTCCGGCGCGAGCAGCGACGCAGTCAGTAACGGAAGTCTTGGCGGCTCGAGTGAAAACGTGAGTTCCACCGGAGGAAGCTCGCGGGTCGTGAGGAGCGCAAGCGGCGCGGGCAGCTCCGGATTGTCTCGTTCATCGACGGCTCAACGGGGCGGTACTGCTAACGCGGACGTCAATAACGGTGGGGCGAGCAGTCTTGGAAACAGCGTCAGCGCTCCGGTGGGCGGGGTTGGAGCTAACGGCAGCAAACTTTCGGGAGTGGGCGCTGCAACGACGAACCATACCGGCGGTGCGACGGCCGCTCACGGGAGCGGAGTGCGTAGCGTCGGTGGTGCCCAGAACGGCGGGGCCGCGACGACTGCAACCGGAGGCAACGCGGTTCTGGGCAGCGGCGGAACGGCGACACACACAAGCAACAGCACGGTAATGCCGGGCGGCACGGGAGCAGTAGGAGGGGCGTCTGCCCCGACCGCAATTGATCTGTCGCTGCCCTGGGATCGGACGGTTCCATCATTCACACGTGTCCAGCACCCGCTCGCTCCGAATGCGCGACTCAATCTCGCAGGACCGTTGCCAACGAACGCCTTCTGGCAAAACGTCGTGGTGGCAGCAGGAACCGACCGCTTCAATGCCCTGCCTTATGACGTACGCGTGACGGAGGCCGGCCTAGGGGCGAGTCGTCCAGAGCTCATCGTAAGCCAGAATTCAGTCGTCAGTCCCGACCTGGTCCAACTGCGTCTGGGAGCGACCGAAGGGTTGAAGAACCCAAGCGTGCTCAAGTATGATCTCTTCTCGGCGACGTTCCGTTGGAAGACGAGCGGCGGACAGATGACAGCGCCGGTTGTCTATGGATCACCGTACATTTCAGCTTATTACGAAGGGCTGACCCCCAGCATCGATTTCGGAGGCTCAGCAGTCCTGAGCCTGGAGTCTACGACGGTTGAGGCTGCGGCAATGCAGCGCCTTGATGTGCGGTTGAACAATGGACAGCGCTGGCTGATCTACGCCCCCCTGACCGGCAGTTGGTCAAAGGGCACCACCGGTGTCGCGGTAGCCCAATCTGTTACCGGATGGATTCGTGGTGCACTTTGCCCCTCGGACGACACTGCACCAGAGCTCGACGCGCACGCCGCCGTAGTGCCTATTGGAGGCGAGTTGACGCTGGAGGAGCTACCGCAGGCCATTCGTGTCGGCATCGAATGGAAGACCGAAGGGACCGGACTGCCCCTGATGATGACGCTTCCGCACCATCGAGCCCGGTTGGGATCGGCTGCATCGTTTTCTGCACTTCAACATAAAACCCTCAAGGGAATGATGTTGGGTCTCGAGGCACAGCGTTGGAGCCTCGAGTATCCGCGGGATCGAATCGGATGGCGAGCGCCGAGGCCCATCGCTGCAGACAAGGTCGAGGCCGTCCGTCAAGCGCTCGCGAGTGACAAGGCCTACGTACCCGTCGGAGAGGATCCCTATTTCGGCGGCAAGGCGTTGGCGAAGTTGGCTCGACTGATCCTTATCGCCGATGAGC
>JBLNFG010001219.1:0-5534 GCA_050263495.1 Myxococcales bacterium
ACCAACCCAAAGCAATGCTGAGCGCGCCCCAGACCCCCGCCACGATACGTCGACGGAACCTGCGTCTGCCAGCGCTTCGCCGCGCCTTCACCCAGCCCTGACGCCTCTCTGGAGGGCTGGATCGAGTCTGTCCGCCGAACCCGCAGTGGCTCCGGACGGGACGATTTACGTGGCTAGTCGGCAAGGCACGCTCGACGTGCTCGAACCGACGGGCGTGCATCGCTTCACTATCACGCTGGGAGGCACTCCCGCAGGCAAATTCTACGTCGATCAGCGTGGCTGGGCCTACGTCGGAATGATTACCGGAAAGCTGATTGCCGTCACTCCGCAAGGCCAGAAATACTTCACTTATGATTCCGCGGCAGGCATCGCTTCTGGCCTCGAATACGCCGAGAATCTGGGGTTGCTCTTCCTTGGTCGGCATCAGACCGTCGAAGCCGTCAATCGCGCCGGATACTTGACGACACGAGTTCGGTACGAACATGCGCTCGCTGCGCCACCCATTGGTTTGGATGGTTGGTACGTCGTGGCTACGGCGCAGAACGAGCTGACGTGGAGTGATCGCTTTGGGCGACGCATCAAGCGACCGTTCGACGCGGCGCTGCGTTCTTACGGCGCTACCGCGGACGGCGGGGTTTGGGCGCTCTCCAACGAATTGACGGCATTCTCCAAGAAGCGCGACGTCGTGTTTCGACGACCGAACGTGCTCGCCATGTCGCCGTCACCGAAGAACGTCATGACGTCACGCGGCGTCACCGGCGTCGTCGTAACCGCGGAACACAAGCTCGAGTGGCTCGACGCACAGGGGTCGTGCACGGCCGCAACGAACGTTGGCGCAACGAACGTTGGCGCGACGAGCGTTGGTGCGACGAGCGTTGGTGCGGCGAGCGTTGGTGCGACGAGCGTTGGTGCGACTGGGAACGCCGGTGCTCCGAGCTTGGAAGAGACGATCCAGCTCCAGTTGGACGACGAGGCAACCGCATGGGTCACGACGAATGGTGCGCAGCTACGTCTGGTACAGTCGAATGGTGAGATCGGGCGCGCCTACGAATTCGAGCGCGAAAGCCTCTTGCCGTTCGTCTTCGACAGCCCGCGACGCAGAACGGTGCTCGCAACCCGAGACGGCGCCGTGTACCAAGTGAACTGGCCGTCGACGCCGTAGTGGCGAGACAGCGACTGCAACTGCATCAGCGACTGCAACTGCACCAGCGACTGCAACTGCACCAGCGACTGCGACTGTTGTCGGCCCAGCTCCGCCCATGCGCCCGCAGCGCGGCGCGCGAGGACGCATTTGGGGGGAGCAAGCATGCGCGAGCAAGGCGAGCGGATGCGGTGGGGGGCAGAATGACAGCGGCCAATAACGGGAAATGGCGTGTAGACGCGCCGTCTATCGAGCCGAGCTTGCAGCTACCGCGGCATAGCCCACGCTTCGGTTCCCGTGAGTCTAAAGTCGAAGCTCAGCCGACTGCCTAGCCCCGTCGCAAGGGGGGCGCCCAACGGGAGCGAGCCAGACCAAGACGCCACCCTGACAGAGCTACGTGCCAAGATGCAGGAGATCCTGGGGCGCGAGGAGCAGCCAGCTCGTGCACCGGCCAATCCGAGCGTGACTACGCTGCCGTTCCTGCCCGTCGAGGCCAGCAGCGGGCGTCTGCATCGCCGCTGCCAACGCGTTTCGAAATCGAAGTCGATCGGTCGCATTCCCGTGGACGCGGCGCTTGGCGCCAACCCGGAATTGCTCGGACTCTTAGCGCTCGATCCGACACTGAGCGCTTGTCACCCGGGGCGATGCCTATTTCTCGATACCGAAACGACGGGGCTCGGTGGGGGAGCGGGGACGATCGCGTTTTTGATCGGCTTGGCGTGGTTCGAAGAGGGTGAGCTCTGGTTGGAGCAATTGCTGTTGACGAGCCCCGTCGATGAAGCCGCGATGCTCGAGTGCCTAGACGCGCGCTTGAGTCGCGCCAACATGTTGTGCACCTTCAACGGCAAAACCTTCGATTGGCCGTTACTGATGGGGCGCTACGTCATGAATCACCGCGCTAAGCCCGCGCCATTGCCGCACCTCGATCTCTTGCATATTGCGCGACGCTTGCACAAGCGGCGACTCGGTTCAGTGACGCTCAAACACGTCGAAAGCGAAGTGCTCGGCCTCGAACGTGGCCCCGACATCGATGGAGCCGAAATCGGGCCACGTTATGCCCATTTCTTGCGCACCGGCGATGAGAGCGCACTCACCGTAGTGGTGGAGCACAACGCGACGGACGTGCTTAGCATGGCGGCCTTGGTAGGCCTGTATGGCGAACCCCTAGAGCTACTCGCGCCGCTCGATCTGGTCGGACTTGGACAGACCCTTTGGCGCGCCGGAGAGCACGAGCGCGCGGTGCAAGTGGTCGAAACCGCGCAGCATCGCGGTGCCGGCAGTGAAGCCCTACGCCTCTCGGCGCTGATCCATAAAGCCCGCGGGGATCGGGCTCGCGCGCTCCGTGATTTCGAGGCGCTTGCCCAGGAAATTGACGATCCCAAGGTGCGCCTCCACCTGGTAAAGCTGTACGAGCATTTTGCGAAGGATCATCAGGCAGCGCTAACGATGCTCGATCGCGGTACGAGCGAGAGCATTGATCAGGCGAACCATCGCCGCGCTCGACTTGAACGCAAGCTCGCCAAGCTGCGGTGAGTCGAACGGACACGCGCCACCGCTACGGTGATGACACCACCAGCTCGCCAAGCGGTGCTGAGCCTCGACTCAGAGCTTTCCGGTGACGGCGTCGTACCGCAAGCGCCATACGACGCGGACGGCTTCGAGGAAGATGCGTCGGCTCATCTTGGACTTTCCCACGCGGCGGTCGATGAACACAATCGGCACCTCGACCAGCTTGAGCCCCTTCTGGAGCGCGCGGTAGCTCATCTCTACCTGAAAGCCGTAGCCATTCGACTTGACCCGGTCGAGCCCGATCGACAGCAGCGCCTTGCGCGTAAACGCCTTGTACCCCGTCGTTAGGTCACGTACGCCCACTCCCAAGACCATCCTCGAGTAGAGGGAGCCACCCTTGGACAACACGTGCCGCCCGAGCCCCCATCCCTCGACGCGACCGCCGGGGACGCCCCGCGAACCCACCACGACGTCTGCCCCGTCATTCATCGCGGCAATGAACGAATTCAGATGCTGCGGATCATGGGAAAAGTCCGCATCCATTTCGAAGAAGCGCTCGTAATTACGCGCGAGACCCCACGCGAACCCCGCCAGGTACGCGCGCCCCAAACCCTGCTTCTCGGCTCGATGCAGGACGAACACCTGAGCGTCGCTCGCGGCCATTGCGTCTGCGAGTGCGCCCGTACCGTCCGGAGAATTGTCATCCACGATGAGAATTGACGCCCGCGGAACGGTTTCGCGTACCTGCTTGACGAAGGCCTCGATATTGTCGCGCTCGTTATAGGTCGGTACGATGATCAGCGTCTGGTCGTCGATATTGGACATGTGGTGCTGCTCCCAAGACTAAGTGTGAGATCGCGCGCTCAACTGGTCACGCCGGGCCGTTCGCTCTGCAGAGTGGGTTTCCTTGAATTGGCAATTATTACCCAGCCAAAGGCGGTCGCGCAAATCTCGGTGTTGCACCCACCCGCGGCGCTCAGAAGCTGCGCTAGGCTCGCCGGCGTCATCTTGCTGGGGTGGAGTAGCTTGCGCGAGAAGCCCTGGATCCGGGCGATGGCCTCCAGCGCGGTTGCCTCGAGGAAGCGCAGGCCAAACGACGCATAGTTGGGCGTAGTAAGAAAAAGCGTACCAGCTGGCCTCAGCACCCGCATGGCCTCCCTCAGCCAAGGCAAGGGCTCGGGCACGTGCTCGACGACGTCCATCGACACCACGAGATCAAAGCTGGAGTCTGGGTAGGGCAACGGGGCACCTGGAGCCGTTACATCGAAGCGAGCAATCTTTTCTTGGTGCAGTTGGCGAGCAAGTTCGATCGCCCGAGCGTCGATATCGCAGAGCGTCACGGATTTTTCGATGTCGCCTAGCTGCTGCAACTCAAAAAACGGGCCAGAGCCGAGATTGAGCAGATCCTTGCCGGGGCTGGTCTGAATCACGTCGCGTAACGCGCGAACAATGGGGCCGTGATAGAGGCTCCACGGAAAGCGCATCTTGTAACGATGATTGCTGAAGTAATCGACGGCTTCTTGGGACACGGGCATTGATCGAGCTTTTCGGTACTGAGCCTCTATTCAGCGCGGCGCGCGACGACCAGATATTCTGCGCTGCGCTCTTGGGCCGCGTTGTCGAGCAGGGCGCGCACGAGCGCGTACGTTGGGTAGGCTAGGAGGCGCCGGGCACCAGGAAAATTCGTCCAACGTGTGGTCAGGTGTTTGTTCAACCACCCCGCTAGTGAGGGGATGAGTAGCGCCTCGAACGCGACGGTGGTCGCTGCCGACAGCACGGGTTTGACTTCCTCGACCACGAGCCCACTTTCGGCGACCAGCTGACGCCACCCGTCCGCGTCGTAGAGGTGACGGTGCTTGAACAACGCATTAATCGAGTCCTCGAGCACGGTGGCCATCGACGTCATCCCGAGCGCCGAAAGGGTACGGATACTCACCATCGCCCGCGCCCAGCCCCGATCTGGCACGAAGAGGAACGCCCGCGCTCCAGGCCGCAGGCTGTCTCGAATCGTCTTCAACGCGAGATCAAGACGCGGCACGTGCTCGAGCGAGCAGTTGGCGACGCAGGTCGCAAAGAAGTCGGCGGGCAGCCTCGCTGAGGTGATATCTCCCAGAATAATCTGCGCATAGGCGCGGCTTGCCACCGCCCAACGTCCCTCGTGAGCATCAATGTCGATGCCCCACACCTCCGCTCCCTCAAACGCCAAGCTAGCGAACAGACCGTCGCCACAGCCCACGTCGAGGATCGGGCCTTCACACGCGTAGCGTCGCAACTCCGTCAGCCGAGCGCATTCCTTCACGGCCAGCGCCGCCGGCGTGTGAGGAAAGTAACGGAGAAAGTCCTCGATGCTTACTTCGGGTTCGCCTGCAGCCATGAGTTAGCGGGACGCATCTTGGGTGGTCGTCCGACTTCTGTCAAACCGTTCTCGCTCAGAATCGCACCACAAGAGACCGGCGGCACCCTTCGAGCAGTGGACGTCGCACGCGCCCCTGAGCTGCAACGGACCGCCAAGGGTTGGGGGAGGCGGCTCGAAGCGCGCGGTAGTGGAGGGAACCCGGACCTGCGCGACCTACAGGGTCGATTCTGGCGACCGGTACCGCGCGACGAGCAGCGAGATATCGTCCATCTGAGAGCTGGACCACGATCGAACCGCATGCAGCACGAGCTCGCATAGCCGACTCGGGGACTCTTGGGCGTAGCGTTCGACGTGCTTCATCAAGCGAGTCAATCCAAACTGCTCGCGCGCTTCGTTCATTGACTCCGTAACACCGTCTGTGAACAGCACCAACAAGTCGCCATCTTCGAGCTGAATCTCTTGGTCCCGAGTCATCTCGGCCACGTCAGCTACCGCACCTAGCCAGAATCCCGGTGGGGAGTAACGCTC
>JBLNFG010001220.1:0-2682 GCA_050263495.1 Myxococcales bacterium
GTCGCGCAAGGAGTCCGTTCGATGACAAGCCCAGCGTCCAAGTCAGAGATGCTTCAGAACCTGCGGATGCTACTGCGAGAGGCCTTCCAGCTGCGAAGCCGCGGAGCCGCCTATGCAAAGATTTCACGTGCTCAGGGCTACGCCGACGGATACATGCGGATGCTGCTCGACGCGGGAATCGTGGATCAAGCCGGGCTCCTCAAGCTCATCAGCGAGGAGCGTTATAGTCTGGACGGACCTGCGATAGCGACGGGCATGCGCGATCGGGCAGATGTGGTCGCGGCCTAGTACCTGACCTTCTGCGGCGACGGTGTGGCAACTCGCGAAGAACTGGGGTTCGGGCGCGCACCTAAGCAGCGAGCTAGCCGCGGCCCGGCCCGAAGGACCCATGGCTACAATTCAATTCCGCTATTGGAGAGGCGGGGCCGAAACCCTTGCTCGACGCGGTGATATGCCCGGCGCGCGCCACCTAACGCCTAGACGAACCTGACCGCGTGACGTGGCGCCCGTGCTGGCTGCTGAGATAAGCGCAACGGCGCTGGTCGGCAGCGTCACTGCGAGTCAAATCTTGCGGCGCCCCCACGCGGCGGTATCAGTCACTAGCCCCAATTCACGGAGAAGGCCGTTGGGAAACGAGCCAATCAAACATGCGTCGCCGCTCCGCAGGAACGGCCGCTAGATCCGTGATGATGGCGTGATTGAGCGCTGTTGCCGCTGAGTTGGGCATGTCTGGTTCAATGGAGCGAGCCAGCTCGCTCACAATCCGCTGCGCAAGCGCGACGTTCCGCCCTAGCACCTCGAGCACCAGCTCAACACTGACGTTCGCCTCGGTCTCATGCCAGCAGTCGTAGTCGGTGACGAGAGCGACGGTTGAATAAGCCAAACACGCTTCTCGGGCTAGCTTCGCTTCGGGGAGTGCCGTCATCCCTACGACATCTGCGTTCCAGCTTCGATACAAGAGGCTCTCTGCTCGAGTCGAGAACTGCGGACCGTCGATGCAGACATACGTACCTTTGAAATGCACCGTTGCACCTGCCTTTTGGGCTGCGCTGGCGGCTGCCCGTGACAGTTGCGGACAGACCGGCTCGGCCATTCCAACGTGGGCCACGACGTCGGAATCGAAGAACGTCGAGACACGTCGAGTGGTGCGATCGATGTACTGGTCTACGACGACCACGTCGCCAGGGGCTATCGATTCACGGAGGCTTCCCACGGCCGAGATACTCACGACATGGGTCGCCCCCAGTTGACGTAACGCGCACACGTTCGCGCGATAGTTGATCGCGTGCGGCGCATGGCGATGACCGCGACCATGACGCGGCAGAAACAGGACGGTGAAGTCGCGCAACTTGCCGCGTGTAATAGAGTCACTGGGAGGTCCGTAAGGTGTCTCGACCGCCACTTGCTCGACTTGTTCGAGCTCGGACATTGCATACAGGCCGCTACCACCGATCACTGCGAGTACTGGCCGCATGGAGCCGAACTATCACGGAGCCTACTCGGAACACAATGGTGATGTGTCGGAGCGTCATTCGATGTGGTCGCGCCGACCAAAACAACCAGAACAAAAATCCCAAACGGCCGAAAACCTGAGCCGAGACGCTCACCCCCGCGCGCCGGCACCGGTGAACCTACGCCGAGGGCACCCGTCGCTTTGCGCAATTCACTCGACGCGGGTCAGCACCCGTCGCTTTGCGCGATTCACTCGACGCAGGTCGGCACCCGTCGCTTTGCGCGATTCACTCGATACGACTCAGACGCACGCGCAATTCCCGATCCACTCGACGCGAGTATCTCGCCGACGGGGGACTGGCTCCGTTGAGGCTCATAAAGGCTGCGGGAATGGCTCAGTTGGGCGGACGCGAACCACCAAACCCACGACCGTCGGCAATCAGCTGCTCCGCGAGGGTGGCCGATCGGTGGCGGCGGCACTCCTCCGCGCGGAAGATCGAGATCAGTCGGTGTGTGGCGTCCTCTAGGTCATCGTTGACCAGAAGATAATCGAACAGACCGTAGTGCGCGATTTCAGTCAGTGCGACGCCGAATCTGCGAGCAACCGTCGCCGCGTCCTCACTGGCACGGCCCGAAAGGCGATCGTGCAGGGTCTTCATGTCAGGGGGGAGAATGAAGACGCTCACCGAATCTGGCAGATGGCTCTTGATCTGCCGTGCCCCCTGCTGGTCGACATCGAAGATAATGCCCCGCAGACCTTGGGCACGCGCTAGCTCCGCACGGCTCGTCCCGTAGAGATTTCCGTGCACCTCGGCCCATTCGAGAAACTCGCCGCGCTCAATCAAGGCCACGAATTGATCTCGGGTTACGAAGTGATACTCACGGCCATCGAGTTCATTGCTGCGAGGTCGGCGCGTGGTGTGCGAAACGCTGAACGACAGCCCCGAGACGTTCTGCATGAGTCGACCCGTGAGGGTGGTCTTGCCCGCGCCAGAAGGCGAGGACACGATGAATAGGAGAGGGGAGCTATTCGACATTTTGCACCTGCTCGCGCATCCGTTCCGTTTCCGCCTTCAGTTCGACGACCAGGTGCGAAAGTGCTGCGTCCTGGCTCTTGGCGCCCAAGGTATTCGACTCCCTACCTATTTCCTGCAGGAGAAAATCCATGCGTCTTCCCGTAGGCTCGGGGGACTCGATGAGCGCACGAAACTGTTCGAAATGGCACTCGAG
>JBLNFG010001221.1:0-4052 GCA_050263495.1 Myxococcales bacterium
ACGCGCTGCTGAGGAGTGCAGGGGGGCCCCAATAGGGCGTTCGCGATGTTCGAAAGACCTCCCGTGCTCGGCCGGGTTCGCGAGGCTGGACTGGCGTTGTCGCTCACGAGTGAATTCGCCCCTGCACGCCTCGAAGCAAGTGTTGGTACGGGTCCTGCAGAGTGGCTGGCGCGTCGCGGGATGTCTCTGGTTGGGGCGCTTTGTGGACGCGGCATCGCGTGTCAGAAGCCGTCGACGTCATCGGAGCGCGTCGGGGTGACCAGGGATGGCACCCCGACGCGATGCCGGTTACATGGTCGTGTGATTGTCGTCTAGAGGATTGGCCCGTTCAATCCTCACCGACTACGCTTCGTCGGACCTTGGTTGACCAGCCTCGATCAGAATCGGAACTCGTGGCTCGCGCGCGCGAACTGTCGGGTTTAACGCTCGCAGAAGCGGCAGCGAGCGTGCACCAGAAGGTGCCCGACGATTTGATGCATCACAAGGGCTGGACCGGACAACTCCTCGAACGCATTTTGGGGGCGACTGCTGCCAGTCGCGACGTGCCGGATTTCGAGCAGCTCGGGATAGAACTCAAGACACTGCCCGTCGACGAGCGGGGGCGACCCGTCGAGTCTACGTTCGTGTGCACCCTTCCGCTGCAGGAGATAGCCGAGAGCGAATGGGATGCTTCTCGGGTTAAGCGTAAACTCAGCCGTGTGCTTTGGATGCCCGTAGAAGGAAGTCGCAGCATCCGATTATCCGAGCGACATCTGGGTGAGCCGATGTTGTGGTCTCCGTCGGAAGTTGAAATGGCTACACTGAAGTTTGATTGGGACACCTTGGCTGGGATTGTGGGGCGAGGGGACGTCGAAAGCATCACGGGCCATCTTGGGGTCGCGATGCAGGTACGTCCAAAGGCGCGCAACGCGAGCGCTCGACGTTGGGCGGTCGACGAAGACGGCGTGCGGATCGCCCAAATGCCGCGTGGATTCTATCTACGCGCCGAGTTCACGCATTCGATTCTCAAGGCCCACTTTCGCCTGAGCGAGTGACGGGTCTGCAGCTACGAGGCTGCGTCGGGCTGCGCGCCATCGATTGCAGACGCGCTGCTCTCTCGCGGACCTCTTCGGCGTTCGAACCAAACCCCGTGGGTCAGTTCGCGCACGACGTGGGTTGCATACGAACCCGCAGGCAAGCCGAACAAGAGCACGACTGAAGGCGTGGTGGCCCCGTCGGAACTGGGCGCGCTCCCCTCTTGCACCGATGCCTCGAAGTCGTTGAGGCGCAGCCAAACGTCCCGGCGCGTCCCCGGCGCATGCGCGCCCAATTGATCGAGCTCTTCGAGCGTGAGCCCCAACTCGGACAGCACCTGCTGCTCGAGTTCAAGCGCCTCGGATTTTGCCGGTCGCATTTTCGGACCAAACATCGGCCCCTGGGGATGAAGATCGCCGCGCGCGAATCGCGCCTGCTCTGTCGCAAGATCCTCGACCACGAAGTTTGAGCCGCTGCCCTCCAAACGAACGATCTCTCCCGAGAGCAACACGTCTTCACCTCGTTCCAATCGCCGCGAGAGATAGCGATTGAAGAGTTCAGACTGGATTACGCTTGGATAGAGCTTGCACAAGAAGCGTGCCTTCGGGCCCCTGAGTGCTCGCGGATCCTTCAGCCACTCCAATGCGCTCTGGATGTTTTGGCCGTCGCGACCAAACCGTTGTTCCGCGAACGCATTCAACGTCCCTTTGCGCAGCCTTTCAACCAGCGCCGGCATGCGTGTACGAACATCGGCATCTAGCTCGACGAGTCGGAGCGTGAACCGGTTTCCATGCAGATGCCCGGTACGCAGCTTGTTCTGATGATAGCTCTCCTCCAGAACTCGAATCTCTGCAGGCAATTGCCACTCACTGGCTGGGCGGCTTTGCCTTGGCAAGCTCAGCCACTGCGTAGTAACCGCGTGTTTGTCCTTGAGCCCCGCGGTACCAATATCCCGCTCCTTCGCGTTAGCAGTCCGTGCAATCAACGTAAGGGCTTCCGGCGTTGACAGCCCACGCTTCTCGATCTTTACGAAACGGTGCTCACCTTCGCCGCTAGGCAAATACGCCGGAATTTCGTCCACTCGAAAGTCTTCGAGCGCGCTTCCGACGCGGCCGCCAAGGGCTGGTAACTGCGACGTAACAAGTGGTGGTTCGTGAGGCAGCAGGTTGGTTCGAGGGAGAATATCTGTCATTGGGACTTACGTCTTGCCCTTGAAGATCGCGCCGAGCGAATTCAAGAGTTCATCACTGGCCGTATCGTCGAGATCGATATCCTCGACACCGAGGATCAATAGCTCGGGATCGGGCGTGTAGTGCTCCGATGGGGAAGGCGGCGGCGCGCTGAATCCCGATGGGAGCGCAATGCTGGGACCGCTCGCGCAGTCGACGACCACGGCTGCGATATTGTCTGGGCCCCCCGCGTCATTCGCGGCATCCACGAGCTTCTGTGCTGCAGCATCCGAGTTCGCTTCACCTTGAAGAACGGAGGCGATCGTCGACGCCGGGAGCGGAGCGTACAGGCCATCTGAACACAGCACATAGCGATCACCCGCGACTACGGCATACGATCGCACGCTGACTCTCAACTCTGGATCGACTCCCAACGCACGAGTGATGATATTCCGGGGAAGCCGCTCGAGCATGGTGTCATCGAGCTCCGGCCGGTTTTCCACCACGTCCGTCAAGAGCGAGTGATCTTGCGTGATCAGCTCCAGGTGACCCGCCCGCATCCGATAGCACCGGCTATCTCCGACGTGCGCTATGTGGATTAGCCCAGAGCGTGGCGTAAACGAGACCGCGACGACCGTGGTGCCCATCCCGCGGTGTTGATGCGAGGTGCGCGATATCTCGATAATATCGTTGTTGGCTTTGTGCACTGCGGCGGAGACGCGCCGTGCGCCATTCGGGATGCCAAAGCGATCGAACTCGGGCCGTTCAAAGGCGGAGCGAACCGTCGCGCCCATGTAGTTCGTAATCGAGCGAACCGCGAGCGCCGCTGCAACATCTCCAGCATTGTGCCCGCCAGCGCCATCGCACACCAAGTAGAGGTGCAGATCGTCTCGAACCGCCAGGCGATCTTCGTTCAGCTTTCGCTTTTTACCTTTGTCGGTTTTGCCGGAACCGCTCACTGTCAGTTCGGGGATCTGGTCCGGAGAAGGAAACATCGGGGGCGCCATTATAAACGCACTCGTCGCAGCGGGGGCCAGGCACGACCGCTCAAAATGGCGAACCGTCAGGCGATTGACCCGGAAAGCCGAGATCTAGGCCTAGTTGCGCGAGGTGGCTCGAGCCAAATCAGCCGCTTGTTCGGGTCTCAAGGACCGGATCAGCTGCCGAGCCTCTCCAACTTGATCACCGGGTGTCCCTTCTCTCGGCTCGCCTCGAGGTCAATTGCGCCAAACAGTGCCCAATCGTTGTGCTCCTCGGGGTCACATATCACCTGTTCGAAGCGCCAGCTGGTTGGGGTGCGCTCGACAATGCGCAAGTGTTTGGGGCTGCGCGCCTCTGGATCGAGCAGAATCGCAGAGTGGTCCTGCTGGAACTGAGTCAAGCAAGCTCGCAGCCGTGCCACCGTCCAGGCTGGTTCACTCGATTCAACAAGGCCAAGCGCTGTCTCGAAATCTTCGCGTCCAAGTGCCCGCAACAAAGAGAACAGGTGATTACGCACGAGCACGGTAAAGGTTCGCTCCTCGCTCGTGATATCGACGCGATCGGCCGCGGGCAGCGCTGACGGTTCGTTGTCGATCGCCGGGCGTGGCGGTTCTGTGCTGAGCAAGCGCTCCCACTCATCCACCAGACTCGAGTCCGTACCATGAACGATGGCGCCAAGATAGGTTTCTAGTTCCTCGGTCAACTCGCCGCGGGCCGACAACGGCACGGTTTGTTCGAGCGTGCGATACACGTCGCTCAAGTATCGGAGCAACGCCCCTTCGCTGCGTGATAAGCCATACTCCGTGATGTAGTCGTTGAAGGAATAGAAGCCCTCGTACATCTCCCGGGCGATCGACTTCGGCTTGATATTCTCCACCGTTACCCAAG
>JBLNFG010001222.1:0-6115 GCA_050263495.1 Myxococcales bacterium
AGGGCGAACGCATCGCGTGTCCTGCAAGTATGGCCATCCGCATCGAGGCTGGTCGCCCAACGACTATCATTGCCTCCCCAGGATCCCCGCGTCTGGGTCAGAGCGAACTGGATGGCCCGCAGTTGTCCATCGGTCGCGCAAATTCGAGCCGTTTGGTGACGATCGGGCGCCGTTGAAACGTCGCACGAACTACGGCCGGTCGTGGTTGCGACGGGCCAAGACATGCAACAAACGGCGAGCAAACCACGAAGCGCGCCGTTGAAACGCCGCGCGAGCTACAGCCGATCGTGGTTGCGACGGGCAAGACATGCAACAAACGGCGAGCAAACCACGAAGCGCGCCGTTGAAACGTCGCACGAACTACGGCCGGTCGTGGTTGCGACGGGCAAGACAAACAACAAATGGCGCGCAAGCCAAACGGGGATGCGCGCCGATGAGGATGCTCGGGATCAGCGGTTGGAACTACTATGCCAGCTTGACGCCGTGCTGCTTCGCGAACGCAAGCAATCCAAGCTTGTCAACCGTGCGGATGTCACGGGTGGTGAGCTTCACCGTCAAGAAGCGCCCGAGTTCGGGCACCCAGAGACGGCGCTCTTGGACATTGACCTTCTGCCAACGCCCCGTCTTGATATTGGAGTGAGAGACGTTGTTGGCCTTAAGACGGCGCTTGCCGGTGATCTCGCTTCTTGCCATTTTCGCGGGGCGGACCCTAGCTCAGTTGCTGCACTTCATCAAGTGCAGCTCGCGCCTTAGGCCGTCGGTTCGGTGGGTAACACTCGTAAAGGCGCCAGTTTGGCGCCGGCCGCGCCGCTTGCTTGCCAAGTTGAAGCTGCGATCGGCCAATGCTTTGCGACCACGGAGCCTCGCCGTTCCGGCGCACTTCCGTTGCGGGCTCGACGAGACTCACGCCACTGGCTTGGCGCACTTCCGTTGCGGGCTCGACGAGAGGTACTGCAGATTTGCGCTCCCGTTGCGGGCTCGACGAGAGGTACGCCGCCCTCGTCGCGCGTCGCCCGTGTTCGCATTGGGTCGCCGCCAAAAAGCCGGTAGCCGCGCTAAGGGGACTCGAGCTTCGCGAGCGCAGCTACCAGTTCAGCGCAGAATTGCCGAGCGTGCTGCATGCCTTGATTCGGCGAAAGGCTGAGCTCATCCATGTAGAGCCCGCGCGACAGTTCGATTTGCATCGCATGCCAGCCCAGCGTCGGACGCCCGTAGTACGCAGTCGTATGACCGCCGCGATAAGGGTGGTCGTGTCGCAGGGACCACCCGAACTGGTTCGCGATGGTCTCGGGGATTGCCGTCACGGACTCGGCACAGGTCGTCTTGCCGCGCGTGCCAGGAACGACGTCGGCTCGAGCGCGGCCTGCATCCAGCGTACCTGGCTTTCCCCGGCTTGGCATAGAGTGCGCGCAAAGCAGGATCGCGAATCCAAATTCGCTTCGAATATCAGTTAGCAGTGCGTTCAGAGCGGCGTGGTACGGGCGGTAGAAATTGTCGCGCCGTCGCTCCTGCTCCAAGGGGGACAGTGGTGACGCAAGTGCCGCGTCGCCGTCGGAGGTGCGACGCCAAATAAAACCATGCGGAGCATTCTCGCCCTGACCACCGAGCACGCTCAAACGATCAACGTCACCCTCCGCACGGTTCAGATCGCACACATATCGGCTGAACTCCGCGACGAACAGGGTGGCGCCAAGTTCGGGTGCATCGCCGTACAGACGGTCAACATACAGATCTGCATCTCGAGCCACTGAGCGCAAGGGAGCAATCGACCACACTGCTGACTCTGCATCGAGGCCGAGCCCGGCATGCGGGATCTCGACCACCACCGGTCTTCTCCGCCCCTTTGGGCGCTCAATTCGATAGGTCACGCCACGACACATAACACGGCCACCCAGATTTCGCGCGGGGCCAAGAACGGGTAGGGCCACGCTAGACAACTTGCGCAGAAAAATATACAGCTGTCTCTGGTTGAGTAAGCGGCGAGGCATGAGATTGCGCGAGCTTTGGAGTAGGAAACGACGGGGCTGGCGCTTCACCAAACGCTGCCTGCTGCCTCTTCTGTTTTGCGGCCATGTTCGAGCAACCCCAAACGTCGTACCGCGCGACTTGCCCGGTTTTGCCCAGGCGGCTGCAAACCTCGGGGCAAAGACGGTCGCCCCAGCCACTGCTGAAGCCGAAGCCCGCAACTCCGCAGGCGCGGACGGCCATGGCACCCAGGGAACGGATCCTCCGAGTCCCGAGCCCCCACCGGCGACGCCCGATAAGTCCTTGCCACGGATTGTCCTTCCGAGGGCGATCTCGATCCCCGTGGCCTACCCCGAGCAAGAGAATGAAGCGGCTCGAGTGCTCCTCGAGATCACCGTGGGCTCTGACGGCAACGTTACCGATCCCAAACTTCTTGACGGCAGGGAGCCATTCGCGTCGGCAGCCTTGAGTGCCGCGCGCTCCTGGCGGTTTGTGCCCGCTCAGCGCGACAACGTACCTGTGACTGCCCGAATCAGATTCGCCGTCAACTTCACTCCGGACGCGCCGCAGCACGCAATCGTCGGGAGTTCTGAGCCGGCGCAGAACAAGCTGCCAAATGCAGCAGGTGCTGGAGGCCAGCCAAAGCGCAAACACCAGCCGCAAGAGAATACGGCCAAAACCATCGAGGTGACCGTCGAGGGTGAGAGACCAGATGCGGCCGTGGTGTCCATGGGGCGCGCCGATGTCGAGCAGATGCCCGGCGCGTTCGGCGATCCGTTTCGCGCCATCGATTCACTGCCTGGTGTGGTCCCGATGGTGTCCGGTCTTCCCTTCTTCTTTATTCGCGGCGCTCCCCCCGGCAATCAGGGCTACTTCCTGGACGCAATCCGAGTGCCGTTGCTCTATCACATGGCTGTTGGCCCTGGCGTGATTCATCCCGCGCTCGTGGACCGGGTCGATCTGTACGCCGGCGGGTATCCCGCGCGCTTCGGGCGGTTCGCAGGGGCCATCATCGCTGGAGAGTCACGGGACCCAGCACCCGAATACCACGCGCAGGCGTCGGTGCGACTGGTGGACAGCGGTGGGTACGTGACGGCGCCGCTCGGACGTGGAGTAGTAGCAATGGGCGGCCGTTACTCATATACGGCCGCAGTCGTTTCCTTGATCGCTCCACAGATCAAAATCGATTACTGGGACTATCAAGCAAAGGTTGTCCAGTACCTGTCTGATCGTGACACGCTCGGGATCTTCGCTTTTGGTTCCCTCGACTTGGTTCAAGACAAGTCCAGTGATAGTCCGGACGCCTACCTGGGGACGGAGTTTCACCGCTTCGATGTCCGGTACAGCCACTCGTTTGGTGCTGCAACGCGGCTGCGTTCGGCCATCACGTTCGGTCTCGATAAGACGCTCGCCGCGGCAGCGCTCACGGTGCGTGATCAGTTGGCATCGGTGCGTTCCGATCTCGAACACCATCTGGCAAGCGGTGCGACACTGCGCGCTGGTGCCGATGCTGCACTGGACCACTATGACGTAGTAATTCCGGTGCCAGACGGCTCGAACTCTCGTTTGCGCCAAGGCATCCCCGAGAGAGACGATGTTGTCGCCGGAGCTTGGCTCGATGTCGCGTTTACGCCAGGACGTAGGGTGACGCTCGTGCCTGGACTCCGGTTCGACCACTATTGGTCTCGCGACGAGAGAGCTTGGGCGATTGAGCCACGCGTTTCGGCGATCTTTTCGATATCGAGCGGCCTGCGTCTCGTTCACGCCCTAGGATTGGCGCACCAACCGCCGAGCTTTATCGTTCCGATTCCAGGCTTTCAGCTTTCCGGTCTCAAGGCAGGGCTCCAACGAAGCCTGCAAAGCAGCGCGGGCATAGAGCTCGATTTGCCGAAAGAAATCCAGTTTAGCACCACGTTGTTCCAGAACGCTTTCTTCAATCTGACGGATCAGCTGAGCGTGATGAACCGCCCGAACAGTAGCAGCGACGAGCTGGACCCCTCCATTCGCTCGCGCGGGCGAACCTTCGGTGCCGAAGTGATGATTCGCCGTTCGTTCACTCAAAGGATCGGCGGGCTCCTCGCATACACACTCTCGAAGTCTTGGCGTACCACGGACGGGATCCGGATCCCCGCGGCGTTCGATCGCCGCCACGTAATCCAAGCCGCGCTTGCCTTCAACCTAGGGCGCAACTGGCGCAGCAGCGCGCGCGCCATGTTCTACTCGGGTACCCCTTCCAGAAATGATCGAGACCAGGACTTCGATCGCGCAACGGGGGTTCCCAACGCGACACCCGAGCGCAACCCCGAGCGTCTGCCAAGAGCACCAGCGTACTACCGTTTCGACTTGAGACTGCAGAAGCGATGGCCGGTTGGCTCGCGCGGTGCTTTCTGGGCTGTGACCTTCGAGGTACTGAATGCCACCCTGAACCGAGAGACAATCGAGCAAACCTGCAGTGTGAGCTCGTGCAAAACCGAACGGATAGGGCCAATTACCCTGCCTAGCATCGGAGTGGAGGCGTCCTACTAGACCAACCCCACCCCACGCGTTCGCGCAGCGCCGCGTCTTGTGCGCTAAACGCGTTCACGCAGCGCCGCCTCTCTACATCGCACGCGTTAGCGTTGCACCGCGTGTTCGTGCGTCACGCAGTCGGCGCGGTAACGGTAGTGCGATGATCCGCCTGGTTTCTGTCGCGGTGTCGGGTATCTCGTCCATGCGTCACGTCTCTGCGCCACTCTCGCTCACCATGTTCCGCGTGTGGTGCGTCACACGCGTGCCCGTGCGCACCGCGTCGTTTGCCTCGGCTTCGAGTTTAGCGTCGGATTCGGAGCAGACGCGTCGCTTCTATCGTCGTGGAGTTGCCGCGTGAATTGATCGTTGTATAGCTGTAGTCGCTCTGCACGTATAGGTATTCCTCGTCGAGTTCCAAGGGCACTGATGCAACAATTGGTGCGGCAATAATACTCGGCGCGGTGGGGGTGGCCGTGTAGTCGAGCAAGAGCGGCAGTGCCATGTGGTTGCGCGGACTGCCAATCACGAACAGGCCCCGAGCGTCGACCGCCATCGGTGTCTCGAGCCCCTGAGTCGAAAGCTCGTCTGCAACTACGACGCGGTCTCCCTCGACTCGCGACCACTGGCATCGGTTGTCCGAGTTATCGCAGGTGAATAGATAGAGTTCGCCGTTTCGAGAGAAGAGGCGCGCTCCATTATCGTTTCCCCCGAGGGATAAGATTACCTCGGTTTTGCCGCTATCTAGGTGTAGGCGCTTGAGCGAGAGACTAGGATTGTCGATTAGCGGCGCGTTGTAAGCGACGTAGTTGAGTTCGTTCGCGTCACTCAAGCGGAATTCGGTCGTCATCGCGCCGACCACGACTTCAAGATCGGAGGTTCGAGTGATGGCTGAGCGGCCCAGTTTTCCGCTGCGAATAGTTGAGGCGTAATCCGAGGTGAAATAGAAGCGGTCCCCGACCGTGGCAATTTTGGTTAGATTCATGTCCGCGAGCTCCGCCGCAACGCGGGCATAGCTAGGCAGCATTCCGTTGACGCTCTCGGTCGGTAACGACCCGATCTCCGGAGAATCAAGGTCGAGCGCGATGATTCGCGAGGTGACGCGCTGGGGCCCATCTGGGGCCATATCCAGATCGATCTCTGCTACGTAGAGCTCATGGGGGGCGCCGCTCACGCCAATGACCGCGGAGCCAATCCCTGCCGCGCGATATAGCGGCAGATGGGTCTTGTCGCGCGTGTGCGTCCGAAGCACGGTGTGTTCTGGGGCCATCCAGTAGAGGAACCTGCCGTCGAGCTGCAAGCTGCCGCGCAGCAGGGAAATTGCATTGGTGCGCTGAATCAGATCTGCGGTGGAGAGCTCAACATGCTCCGTTTCACGCGAAAACAGATTCAGAAGCTCGTGCCCGTTGCAGCCCTTAGGCGCTACGACGTAGTATTCCGAATTCTCGCCCGTGCACGCGTCGTACGGAGGTGGGTCGGGCAGGCATCCCGAAGCGAGTGCGACCGATACCCAGACGCAAATTGCAGCAAGAGGGGGAGACAGCTCCATCAGCTCTTGCAAGATACGCGGGCTAGGGCAGGGACGCACGGGGGATTTTGGGTTGGTCCTGTTGATACGACGGTCGGAGTGCGGCAAGGTTGCTGG
>JBLNFG010001223.1:0-7133 GCA_050263495.1 Myxococcales bacterium
AGTTGGAGCGGCTCCGAGATCTTGGCATCACTGCGATCGAGCTGATGCCCGTAGCCCAATTCCCGGGAGCTCGGAACTGGGGCTATGACGGAGTGTACCCGTATGCCGTACAAGATTCATACGGTGGACCGCGCGACCTTCAACAGCTCATCGATGAGTGTCACCGCGTTGGCATCGCTGTTGTACTCGACGTGGTCTACAATCACCTTGGACCCGAGGGCAATTACCTCGCCGAGTTCGCGCCGTACTTTACCGATGCATATCAGACTCCCTGGGGCTCGGCGCTGAATTTCGATGGGCCCCACAGTGGGGGAGTGCGCGAGTTTTTCATACAGAACGCACTGCAGTGGGTCGAGGATTTTCACGTTGATACGCTGCGTTTGGATGCTGTGCACTCGATCTTCGATCGCTCCGCTGTAACGTTTCTCGAGGAACTTGCCGATGCGGTACACGGTCGTGCAGAAGAACTTGGGCGCCATGTGTACTTGATTGGCGAGAGTGACCTCAACGATCCGCGCGTCGTACGCTCCAGCGACCTAGGTGGGTTCGGCCTGGATGCGATGTGGTGCGACGATTTCCACCATGCGACCCACGTCCTGCTTACGGGTGAAAGCTCTGGATACTATGCCGATTTCGGTCGAGTCACTGATCTAGCGCGGGCATTCCGCTTCGGGATGAGCCACCCAGGGGAGTACTCACCCTTCCGGCATCGTCGGCATGGTCGTCCTGGCCCGGAACTTCGCCCAGAACAGTTCGTGATCTGCATTCAGAATCACGACCAAGTGGGGAATCGACTGTTCGGAGATCGATTAAGTAAGCTGATCGGTTTCGAAGCGCAGAAGCTTGCTGCCGGCCTGCTCTGCTCTGCACCCTTCTTGCCGCTTCTGTTTATGGGCCAGGAGTATGGCGAAACGGCTCCCTTCCAGTACTGGGTGAGCCACGGCGATCCGGACCTGCTCGAAGCCGTGCGCCAAGGAAGACGCCGAGAGTTTGCCGCGTTTGGTGTGTCCGAGTCCGCTCCAGACGCGGCCTCGCCCGAAACATTCGAACAGAGTCGCTTGAACCTCACCCTTCGTGACAGGGGTCAGCACGCACTGCTCAATCGATTCTATCAACGATTGCTTGAGCTGCGCGCGACTCGAGCATCGTTAGATAGGGTCGACGCCATAGCATTCGAAGAGCAACAAGTGTTGCTGGTAGAAGACGCAACGAGCGATTGGTCCGTCTTCTGCTTCGTCCGCGAAACGACCAAAGTCACGCTGCCGGTCCTCCCGGGGCATTGGCGGCAGCTCATTGCTTCGGCTGACCCGGAATGGGGTGGTCCGGGCGTGCAATTACCTAAGCAGATTCAGTCCGAGGGGACGGTGGAAGCCGTGCTATCACCGTACTCTTTCGTCACGTATCAGCGCCAGGGGGCAAACTCATGAATGTTTTACCAGGAATGCCCCATCCACTCGGCGCTACTTGGGACGGGCGCGGTGTCAACTTCGCTATCTACTCTGAGAACGCAGAACGAGTGGAGCTATGCCTGTTCGACGCGGCCGAGACTGAAACCCGCATCCAACTCACTCATAAGACCGCCTCAGTTTGGCACGCATACATCCCCGATCTGAAGCCGGGCCAGTGCTACGGGTATCGTGTGCACGGTCCGTACGACCCAGCTAGGGGCTTGCGGTTCAATCCCGAGGTCGTGCTGCTCGATCCATATGCCAAGGCACTCGCGTCGCGTGAACGTTGGGAATTTGGCTGTTTTGCTTACGATTTGAACTCGAGCAGAGGCGATCTCGAACGCTCGGATCACCCGGCTTTGGGCGCCCCACGCGCTGTCGTCCTCGACACTACCTTTGACTGGGAGGGCGACGCTTCCCCCCGAACCCCATTACACAAGAGCGTGATCTACGAGGCGCACGTCAAGGGGCTGACGATCAAACACCCCGAGGTCCCCGAAGAGTTGCGCGGAACTTACGCGGGCGTGGCCCATCCGGCGGTGATACGGCACCTGCAGAGCTTGGGGGTTACCGCGCTCGAGTTGATGCCCGTACACGCGTTCACTCAAGATAAGCACCTGGTCGATCAGGGCCTTACGAATTATTGGGGATACAATTCCATCGCCTTTCTCGCCCCAGATGTGCGCTACCGCAGCTCGAACGAAGCCGGTAGTGAAGTCGCGGAGTTCAAGCGCATGGTCAAGGCGCTGCACCAGGCGAACATCGAAGTGATTCTCGACGTGGTCTACAACCACACGGGCGAAGGCAACCATCTAGGTCCGACGCTTTCGCTCAAGGGGATCGACAACGCGGTGTACTACCGCCTTGTTCCCGACGATCCACGCTACTACCTCGACTATACCGGCACCGGTAACACGCTCAACGTCCGCCACCCTCAGGTGCTGGCGCTGATCATGGACTCGTTGCGTTACTGGGTCGAGGAGGTGCACGTGGACGGCTTTCGCTTTGATCTGGCGTCGGCGCTCGCGCGGCAGCTTCACGAGGTTGATCAGCTATCCAGCTTCTTCACCTTGATTCACGATTCTCCTGCGTTGCGGGACATCAAAATGATCGCCGAGCCCTGGGATGTGGGCGAGGGCGGCTATCAAGTTGGCAATTTTCCACCTCGTTGGGCGGAGTGGAACGGTCGCTACCGGGACACCGTCCGCGCGTTTTGGAAAGGAGATTCTGGCAGGGCTGGGGAGCTCGGTTACCGCCTAACTGGCAGTAGCGATCTGTACTCGGCAAACGGACGTAGCCCCGCTGCGAGTATCAACTTCGTAACTGCGCACGACGGATTCACGCTCAATGACCTTGTCAGCTATACGACGAAGCACAACGAGGCGAATGGCGAGGGCAACCGCGATGGTACGAATGACAACTTCTCATTCAATTGCGGTGCAGAAGGTCCGAGTGAAGATCCCGAGATCAATGCTCTCCGAAAGCGGCAACGACGCAACCTATTAGCGACGCTGTGCTTCTCCCAGGGCACCCCGATGCTACTTGGCGGGGACGAATTTGGCCGAACGCAGCAAGGCAATAACAACGGTTACTGCCAAGACAACGACCTAAGCTGGTGCAATTGGGACTGGAACGATGAGCAACGCGAGTTCGTCGCGTTCACGCGTCGACTGCTCGCAATCCGCCGTCAACACCCGGCATTGCATCGTTCGAAGTTCTTTCAAGGGCGTCCGATCCAGAATTCGGATCTAAGCGATCTTGGTTGGTTCCGTCCCGATGGGCAACCCATGTCGCAAGAGGACTGGGAGAATCCCGAGACTCGGGCGCTCGTGATGTTCCTTTCGGGCAGGGGTATTGATGACGTCGACGAATCAGGTCGAGCACTGGTCGACGACGACTTGTTGATCGTCATCAATGCCGGTAACGGCGAACTGGGCCTCGTCATGCCCGACGTGCAGTATGTCGAAGAATGGGAACTGTTGCTCGATACGGCTCAAGAGGGTTCGGGCACCCGTGTACCTAAGCTGGGGCTGGTTTTACTGCCAGCTTCTTCGCTCAGACTCTATCGCTCCCCTTCGCGCGCCGTACGTCGCGGGGGGCAGCTGCATACCCTAGGAGCAACCTATCGCATGCAGCTTCATGGCAAATTTGGTTTCCGGGCAGCGCTTGAGCAACTCGACTATCTGCATCGGCTTGGGATCACCGACCTATACGTCTCACCCATCTTCAAAGCAGCTCGCGGTAGTACCCACGGCTACGACGTCGTGGACTTGCAGAAGCTAAACGCAGAGTTGGGAACGGCGGACGACCTTTTGTCCTTATCGAAAGGTCTTCGCGAGCGCAAGATGGGTCTGCTCTTGGACTGGGTTCCCAACCACATGGGCAACGCAGCTGGACAGAACCCTTGGTGGGAGGACGTGCTAGAAAACGGCGTAAGCTCGGTCCATTCAGTAGCATTTGATATCGAGTGGTCGCCACTGAAACAAGAGCTCAAAGACACGGTGTTGCTGCCAGTGCTTGGGGATCAATACGGTCGTGTTCTCGAGCGCGGGGAACTCCGAGTGATCATGGAGGACGGCTGCTTCTTCGTCTGCTACTTCGAGCACCGTTTCCCGCTCAATCCAAAGAGCCTACTCGATGTTGTTGGATACGCGGCAACGCTGACTAGCCTTGGTGATGATGATCCATTGCAGCAAGAGCTCGAGAGTCTGCGCTCTTCCTTGGTCCATATGCCGAATCGGCATGCTACGGCAGAAGAAGACCGCCGCGAACGGGCGCGGGAGAAGGAAGTATTCAAGCGCCGCCTGAAGCATTTGCTTGACTCGTCGCAGCCAATTCGTGAGGCCTTCGATTCCGCGCTGAATCGGCTCAATGGAACGTCAGGCAACGATGCAAGCTACGACGAACTCGATCGTCTGCTCAGCAACCAAAGCTACCGACTCGCTTCCTGGCGTGTGGCAGCCCAGGAAATCAATTATCGTCGGTTCTTCGATATCAACACACTGGTGGCCCTACGCATGGAGGAGCCAGTCGTATTCGAAAGAGCACACCAGTTACTATTCCGACTCTTGGAAGAGCGGGTTGTCGACGCATTGCGGCTCGATCACACAGACGGCCTCTTCGATCCGCTGGGCTACTTCGAGAGCATCCAGGCGCGCTTTCGCGGCATGGTCGGTTCGGCCCCGAATGCGACACCCGATGACGCATCGCGACCGCTGCCAATTCTGGTCGAGAAGATCCGAGAAGCCAACGAGAAGCTTCCGGCGTCTTGGCCTGTGGATGGCACCACTGGGTACGAATTTGCGGTGTCGTCGATTGGGGTTACGGTGGATTCGAGTTCAGAGGCCGCTTTTACGGCGCTTTATCGGGAATTTACCGGCGACGAGCGCACCTTCGCCACCCACGTTTACGAGAGCAAGCAACGCATCCTCACTGACTCGCTGGCGAGCGAAGTCAACATGTTGGCACGCCAACTGGAGCGAATTGCGTCGGCAAACCGGCGTTGGCGGGATTTTACGCTGGTGTCGTTGACACGGGCGTTGACAGAAATCTTGGCGGCGTTTCCCGTCTATCGGACCTACGTTCGCCCAACAGCGGTTCCTTCGGACGAGGATAAGCGCGTGGTAACGCTGGCGGTCCGCTTGGCACGGCTACGGTCGTTGGCCGCGCTAGACGCGAGTGTGTTCGATTTCATTCAGAGCCTTCTGCTCCGAACCAGTGCGGTCACCGACGACGAACGTCGAGAGCACGAGCGGTTTGCATTACGGTTTCAACAGTTCACGGGTCCCGTCATGGCTAAATCCGTGGAGGACACAGCATTCTACCGCTACAATCGCCTGATTGCCCTAAACGAGGTCGGCGGCGATCCGTCCAGTTTTGGATTATCAGTCGAACGCTTTCACGCGGAGTACGCCGAGCGATTCCGGAGTTGGCCGCTTTCGATGGTCACGACGTCGACCCACGACACGAAGCGTGGCGAGGATGCAGCTGCGGCAATTGCAGTACTTACCGAAATGCCCGAGCGCTGGCGCGAAGCTGTCATGAAGTTCGCGTCGCTAACTGCGCGCTACAAGACGGAGCGTAACGGAGCCGAATGGCCCTCACGACGCGACGAGTATCTACTCTACCAAGTCTTGGTTGGCGCCTGGCCATTCGGATGGGATGGCGAAGGAGAGGAACAACTGGCCGCATTCGCACAACGGATCGTGGCATACATGCAGAAGGCCACCAGAGAGGCCAAGATCGAAACCTCCTGGACTACCCCCGATCAGATCTATGACACCAGCCTGGTTCGCTTTGTGGAAGGTGCCCTCTCAGACTCGGAATTCAGGCGCAAGATGCGTGGCTTGTGTTCGGAGCTCGGAATTCATGCCGCCGTAAATGGGCTCGCCAAGAGTCTTCTGCGACTGTGTTCGCCTGGAGTTCCTGACACCTATCAAGGCGCAGAGCTCTGGAATCAGAGTCTGGTCGATCCGGATAACCGTCGACCCGTTGACTATGAGCAGAGGCAAATGCTGCTCGATGACATCGCCGCTGCGTCGAGCCGCCGCGAGTTGATTGAGGGCTTGCTGCGCACCTGGACAACGGGTGGAGTTAAACTATTCGTAACCAATGTCGCGCTAAAGCTACGTCAGCGGTTACGAGAGGTATTTCTACTCGGTGATTACGCGGCACTTCCAGCAGGCGCACACGCCATAGCATTCTCCCGAACCCTTGCCCAAACCACGGTGATAGTGGCCGTCCCACGACTGACTTTGCGCCTGATGAAGGGCGAGCACCAGTGGCCGCTCGGGGAGGTCTGGGGGGACGCAAGCATGGTGGTGCCCGCTGGTACGTACCGCGATGCGTTCACGGAGCGCGAGCTGCATGCTGAGGGTGCACTTCCGCTTGCCGAGTGCTTCAGAGATTTTCCGCTTGCGCTTCTGGTCTCCGAAATCACGACCGACGAGTGAACGCGCGCCGCAACTGGCCGAACCCGAGTTCCGCTCGCTTCCATGAACCGCACTTCATTCGAGTGGTGGAGAGGCGGGCCCAACGGCGGTCATTATCGGCTACCGCGCAGACGCGGGACGCGGAGTTGCGCGTCGGACCCTCGTCAACGCAGCCGCGAATTGCAGGTGCAAAAGCGGCGTGCAGCGGAGCTCGGGCCGTGCACATCCGTCCCCCGCATAGGCGCGCCGCGCGTCCGGGAACAAGCCGATTTCGAGCCGCTAGTCCTTGCAACGCCGCGCTGTATTGGACCTCCAGCAGCTGGGACACGGGACCTTATGGGACACGTGTGGCGGAAAGGTGCGCGCCACGTCACTTCTATTGCCGTACTTGCGGAGTTGATTGCACGAGAGTGCTGTCGTCACAGGCCTGTCGGCGAGAATCCTCGGGGGCTGGCACGCTCTGTGCTCATGATAGCTCCCGATCACCGCGACGCAGAGAGGGTCGTCGCTAAACCACGAGGAAAGAACTCCAACAGCCATGGCAACCACACCAAATTCTACGCTATCTCGATACATCAGCATGGTAAACGCCATTCCAAAGCTCACACGTGAGGAAGAGACGGAACTGTGGCACCGGTGGCAAAAATGTGGTGACAATCGTGCAAAGGATGTGCTCGTTCGGGCGAATCTACGTTACGTGGTCGCCATTGCGCTCAAGTATCGCGGCCACTCCCATTCTCTTGCCGAACTGATT
>JBLNFG010001224.1:0-7552 GCA_050263495.1 Myxococcales bacterium
AGCACGTGGCAGTCCTCGGCCGCGAATCGCGCGACCACCTATACCGTGGAGTCAGCTCACCGCATCCAATCGGAGTTGTCATCGAAACCGAGCGGGAAGAGGCGCTCGGTGCCGTTCGACGGCTATCCCTCGTGACTCCATGGGGAGAAACCATCACCGGCACGGGTGTCGTGCATTGGCTCTCACCTATCAGTAACCAGAGGGTATACCGGATTGGACTTCGATTCGTGAATCCGTCGCAGGCGTTCAGTCGAGCTATCTTGAGGGTTACCGAGCAGTTCCCGACGCGTCTGTTCGACGAACCCGAGGGGCAGCAAAGTGCCGGGAACAACGAAGCGCATGAGTGCCCTTCGACGAGGCGCTGTCCTGCACTGAGTGCCAGCGAGACCGAATCTTGCGATGGTCCGCCAACGCGACGTTACACAGCCCCCGTTGAAGCGGCCCAAACAGCGGCGGATCCGTGGTTTCCATGGGGCCTGCAGGTCTGCGCGCGTTAGCGCGCCGGGTGATTGCCTTCACGAACGCTCCCCATGGGATTTCCATGGCCCCATCTTGAGTCGCACCGCCGTGCACGCTTGAACCGACGGCCGCACATTCTCAGTCCAATTTCAGGCTCACGTGCGCAGCGCATTCCATTCTTGCTCACACTCCGCTAGACTGCGCCTTCAGTCAGGTTGACGCCTGGCGGGCTTGGGCGCTGTATCAATAAATAGTCTTTGCCGTTCCTCAATGGTGTCGACGAACGGCCTTCGACCGAGCTCCGCCAGCGCTGATCTGCTGATAGAAGCCGACGCGCATGCGAAGTTGTCACGCCCCAGGTGTAACTCACCCGCACAGCACACGCGGGTTGAGTAATCGTTGTGTGCACGAGCGATCGTACCCAACGAAGCTAACACGGCAGGCGCAGCGCTGTGCTGAGCGCCCAATGCGCCGCGTTCAATCACGAAGGAGTGAATACTCCACGGGCAATTCGCAGCAGCCGGCAACGGCTTACCTGCTTTGCCTGGGCGTATCGGTTTACGAGGCTGGCTCGGGTGTGCAGCAGAGGGCTGCATCTAGAAGAGGAGCGGTATGATGGCGAACGCGATTAGGAAGTCCTTATTATTGGCGCTGTTGGCCTCAGGGATGTGTGCCTGCCAGGGAGGCACCGCGGAGGAGAACGAGGGCCCGCATGCGATTGGAACGAGCAAGGAGGCGCTTCGCTGGGAAGAGGTGGACAGCCCCAGCATCATGAGCAGCGACCTCGAATACCAACTGTCCGAGTTGCCCCTATCGGGCGAAGTCACGTCTATCCCATGGCCGGGCAGCTATGGGCCAACATTTCAGGACAGCATCAACTATCGTTGGTCTGGAGACGACGTAGAATCGGCGGTCGAGAAGTTTTCGCGAGCATTCAATTTGTCGGGCCTGGAGTCCCGCGTGTCGGATTATAGCGGCATCCTTTCTCAGCGATACCGTACCGCCTGCACTTCCGACTCCGAATGCGATTCCAACTATGGCGAGGCTTGCGCAAAGCGTCGCGGCGAAAGCGCAGGATACTGCATCCCGACGTGGTTTGGCCTCTGTCACGCGTGGGCACCGGCCTCAATCCTCGAACCAGAGCCGATCATGGCTGTGGCAAAAAATGACGTCACATTTCGCGTGAACGACCTGAAGGCGCTCCTTACGCTCGCCTACAACCAGGTCACCACGCGCTTCGTCTCGTTGCGGTGCAACGAGAGCAATGGCCTCGGTGAGATCGAATATGATCGCTATGGCAGACCCACCGGTTCTGATACGGAATGTCGCGACACGAATCCAGGCACGTTCCACGTGCTCATGGCCAACTATCTCGGGATTCGGAAGCTCGCATTCGTAGAAGATCGCATCTTCGACGATCAGGTTTGGAACCAGCCGCTGCGTGGCTACGAAGTACTCGAACAGAGGGAAGTCACGGCGAGGGAAGCAAACACGCTCGTCGGGGCGGTCGGGGGTGAGACGATCAACATGAGCGGCATGGTCTTGCGCTCTACGTGGAATCACCTCGGGGATTTCGCAGTGGAACCGGGTGAACGCGTGACGGTCAAGCTGACCGGTACGGGCGACGCGGATCTGTACGTCCGATTTGGTGCTCAACCCACGACCAAAGCCTATCATTGCCGGCCGTACCAAGACGGCTCCAATGAGACCTGTGAGCTCGTGGTGCCCGATGGCGTGAACCGGGTGTATGTCTCGGTCCGGGGCTACGCCTTGCTGTCGACCTTCAACGCGGAAATTGGCTTGGGCGATAGTTCACTGGATCAGTATCAGTTCAATCCTGACGCCGAGCAGTTTTTCTACGTCAGGTCCAACCTGAAGTACATCTACGAATCTGGCTCGGGCGATGAAGGCGGTCTCTTGAATCGCATCGACGAGTTCACGGGGATCGACACCTATGAGTATCTGCTCGAACTCGACGGCAACGGCCGCATCATTGGCGGCGAATGGCTCAATCAGAGCAAGACCGGTCACCCCGATTTCCTGTGGCTGCCTGTGGAACGTTCGCCGAACTCCGACTCGCCGATCGATTACCAACGCGTGAAGGAGCTTCTGAATGAGTCGGTTGGGCAAATACCAGGTAGCCAGTTCGTGACCGTCCACCAAAGTGGAACGCTGGTAACGGATCAATGGGTCCACTATGGTCCGTTCAACGTTGCCGGCGGGTCCCTGCGCGCGATCATGACAGGCACGAACGATGCCGATCTCTACGTTCGTCGTGGTTCGCCTCCCACGGCTGAAGAATTCGATTGCCGACCGTACATCGATGGCACGGGCGAGACGTGCGAGCTGGCCGGTAGTGGCCCTGTCTACGTCTCAGTGGCTGGCTATGCTCCGTCCAGCGACTTTGCCCTAGACATCACCTATCTGACAAAGCCCTGATTCAGGTAACAGGCATCAGCCCCGAGGCCCTTCGGGCCGATTCTGAAATCGGCCCCACAAGGTTGATTAAGGAGCAGCGCGGCGCGGCCCTTCGGGTCGATTCTGAGATCGGACGTACGAGGTTGGTTGAAGCAGCGAGACGCGGCGTGAATCCGTTGCTGTCACTCAAACAACCTCGTCCCGAAGGGCCCCCACCACCCGATCGCTCATACCTGATTGGCCTGTTTGGTTTGCTGCAGCAAATAGCCGCCAAGGTGTCATCGATCGGGGTGAAGTACGCGAGTGTTTGTTCAAAGGAGAGTCGCCCCTCGTCCCGCAGTCGCTTTGCCGGACGTTCGCCGCGCAAGAGCTCCATCACGATAAGCGCGACCTTGTTGGTGCACTCGCTGCTGGTGAGACGTCCAGTGCATGCATCACGAGACGTCGTATGTTGGCCAACGCGGCGGGCTCTACGTCATCCAGCTTCCGCACGATCTCGATTTGGGCTTCAACGATCGTTCGGTAGAGCTCGCGTGTCGAGGCCGCCGCACCTCGAAGCGCGTTCACGTGTGCCCGAATGGTTGCAACATCGCCGCGCCGTACAGGGCCGGTGAGGGCTGCCGGAATGCCCAGGCGTGTTGCGTTGTCGATGACACTGCGCTGCAGATCCAGCAGCATCGGGACGGCCTTCTTGGCCTCGATCCCCGATTCCTGGAGCAACTGTGCTGCCGCATGCAGCAACGCGACGGATCCGTTGGCCAGCAATGCGGCTGCTAGGTGATACCGAGCCCGATCCACGTGTTCGCCACGGACGAGAGTTGCCCCGAGCTGGCGCGCTACCCGCCCGAGTATGCGAATCGCAGGCGTGTCGCCAGTGGCCAGAAAGTGGGTACCGTGGAAATCGCGGCGCCCTACCGAACGAATGCTGCTAAAGGGGTGAAACTGAGCCACGCCGCGGCACGTGGAGCGTAGGGAGCCCAAAATCTCGGGCCCCTGGACGCCCGAAACGTGCGCAATGACGGTGGCCGCGGGTAACCCTAGCCGCAGCAGCATCTGCGTTACATCTCGGATCTGCTCGTCGCGTACACAGATCAGAATCAGATCGGGCCGTCCCAACGTACGCGGCAATCCCTTTCGCCACGACAAGACCTTTGGTTTCAGGCCGCCTGCGCGCAAAGCGCGCCCCAACGCGCCTCCAACCTGGCCAGCACCAATGACTGCGATCTCTAGGGGCGTCGGTCGGGGCAACCGACGCTCAATTCTGGGCATGTCGATTCGTCGCCGCCGAGAGGAATGCCTCGATGCGTCTCGCTCCCCTTCAGCGCGAGATGCGCGGGCGCCCGACGGGAGACCGTGTTTTGCGGCGACACCGTGTTTTGCGGCGACACCGTGTTTTGCGGCGACACCGCGTTTTGCGGCGACACCGCGTTTTGCGGCGACACCGTGTTTTGCGGAGGCGCTGGCTGCCTTAGGCACCGCGGTAAAGCCCCCAGTGCCGAATCGCTTCGAGCACGCGCGCTGGCATCACCTCTTGGAGCCGTGAATCACGCTGCTCGGACGGCGGTTGCGCTAACCACGCGCGGATCTGCGACGAGGAGACCTCCGGCAGCAAAGGTATTGGCGCACGTCCGTCGCGCCAACCGCTCCTGCCCAGTACGAACAGCGGGGCAAGCCGCTGCAGCTCGTCGCTCTCATGCCAGCGCTCGATCTCGGGAAGCACGTCAGCGCCGACGACCACGCGCAACTGCCAGTCTTGATGCCGGCTGAGCAGCGCCCTGACGGTTGAAATCGTGTAGCTTGGGGCTTCGAGTTCACTCTCGATCGCACTCACCTCCACCGCGCCAAGTCCGGCAAATGCCAGCTGGCACAACCGGATCCGGTGCTCGAACGGGGCAGGATGTTTGTCGAATGCGTGTCCGTATACCGGGACGACCAGGACTCGCTCAAAACCCGCGATGCACGTAAGGTACGCTGCGGCAAGCACGTGGCCGGCGTGAGGAGGATCGAAGCTGCCCCCATACAATGCAACCTTCATTCGTCCACCAGGAGTCCGAAAAGGGTGAGACCTCCGACCAAGAAGATGAAGTCGAACAATCCCATCAGTACCAGGTAGTCCCGGAGTTCGCCGATGGGGACTCCGCCAAACAATTCGCGCGTCGCAACGACAGCCGCCAGCAGGGTTGGCGCAAGCAATGGAAACAGCACGACCGCCAAGACCAAGTCACGAGCTCGGGTGCGCACCGTCATCGAACCAAAAAGCGTCCCTGTCGCCGCTATTCCCGGCGTGGCCACCAGCGCGACGGAGATCAAGGCGAGGCCAGTCTGTGAGAGCTCGATCGCAAACAATAGAGCTATCAGAGGGATTACCATTACTTCGATAATGCCGAGGAAGATGGACAATCCGAGAAACTTGCCAAAAAAGATAGCGCTCCGCGATAGCGGTAGCGCCAGCATACCCAAGAAAGCGGACTCTTCCCGCTCACGTTGCCAATTCCGTGAGAGTGCCAGAACCGCAGCGAAGGCGATCGTCAGCCACAACGTACCGGCGGCGACCTGTCTTTGATTCATCGGGCCGCCGGAGAACGAGAGTGAGGAAAGTATCACGACTAGAAGAGCAAAGAATGCGCTGGTGACCGTAACCTCCCCTGTACGTGCCTCGATGCGCAGATCCTTGCCGGTAACAATTAGCGCCTGACGCAGCCAACCGGGAAGCGCGCGATCAGGGTGCGGATCAGAGAGAGGCACGCGCCAATGGTATGCGGGCTCGGAGCGCTCGACCAGCGCATAGCGGCTGAACACACGTCACATCGGGCAGGCGGAAGCGCTCGAGGCAACCCCGTGGCCGAGCCCCATCGAGGCCAACAAACTGCGCGCGAGACGCGTGCTTGAATGTTTCGCCGTGGGCCGGGCTCGAGCGGGAAGGCGCGGTGTCGCACATTGCGCTGCCCGCCTTCCCAAGAAGCGCACCAGGCTCACCTTGTGAAACCGGCAGACGAGCGGCGGAGCGACGGCGAGCTCCGTGCACCAAACGGTCCGGAGTCCTCGAGTCGCGCACACCTTCTAAACGACCTCGGTAGTCAGGGCCAACCCGTGTTATTAGGATCGTCCCATGACCGACGCCAAAATCGTCAACGAGCTCGCTTGCAGTGAAGCTACATTTTGGGATCGACTTTTCTTCGACGATGATTTCAATCGTCGCCTATTCCTCGACGAGCTCGGCTTTGCGGGCTGGCGCGTTCTGAAACAGACCAGCATTTCCGCGGATGTCGTCGAACGTGAGATCGAGGTCATGCCTAAAGTCGGAGATATACCCGGACCGCTGCGCGCCGTCGTTGGTGAGGGACTCAGCTATCGCGAGCTTGGCCGTTACGATCGCCAACGTCGTCAGTACGACGTAAAAGCCATTTCCAAGCTCGGAGATCGCCTCACGGTTGACGGTGAGCTGACGACTCAGAGTATTGCCCCGGATCGCTGCCGGCGCATCTTCTCGGTTCGCGTCGTAGCAAAGATCTTCGGAGTCGGTGGCATGCTCGAGAAGCGAGTGCTTGCAGATCTGGAGCAAAACCACGCCGACAGCGCGAGGTTCATTGATCGCTACGTCAAGACGCTCACTTGAGGCATCGCTCGCCCCTGCGCCCTCGCACAGTCGCCGCCAGCAAACCGCACTTCAATCGGAACCCCTCGGCATCATCTGACAGCGCCAACCCGGAACGCACCGGGTATCCCGCGAGGCGGAGTGAAGGGCCACAGCCCCGGCGAGATTTGGACTAGCGCCGCGCTTGCGATGAGATGCACGTGCGGCAACTCCGCCCGTCGAGAGTGCGTTGAAAGCAACCAAAACGGGAAAAGGCGCTCCAACTGGGAGCGCCTCCGGGTTGCCATCAGACAAAGCTGACGGCGTCCCCCTGTTCTACGCTGTTAGGAGGCCTTAGCCTTCTTCGCTTGGCGCGCTGACGAACGGTAGAAATCGAGCAACCGAGGCAACGGATAAGTGGCGAGCTTCGCGCGCAGCCCGGCATCCTTTGCACGATTCATGGCGTCGAGAACCGCACTTACCAACTTCTCACGCGACCCGAATCGCTCCTTGGCGTCGGAAAGCAGGGTGTGAAGCTTGAGTAGCTTCGCGTTGGAGACGTGGCTAAGGCCCTTTGCTCCCACACGATCGACCCATAGATCGGTCGACGCTAGTCCGGTCACTGCTGCGACCAGCTTCTCTTTTGACTCGAATCGCTCTTTCACGGCCGTTAGCGGCGACTTCTTCATGGCTCATCTCCTACTGACGCCGCTCGGGCGCGAGGGGGCCGCTTTCTAGCAGCGACCTCCGGAAGATGCAACCGGTCGGAGAACCGAACTCCGGGCCGGCGCACTGTCGAGCATGGCGCGACGGCCAAGATGACGCGAAGCGACCTCACGTGCTACTCGCGCAGCGAAATGTCCGGACCCCGCGTACGCTTTGCCCCCTCCCCCAGCGGCTATCTCCACATTGGAGGTGCCCGCACAGCACTTTTCAATTGGCTCTGGGCGCGGAGCCAAAACGGAAAATTCATCATCCGCATCGAGGACACGGATCAGGAGCGCAGCAGCATCGACAGCGTCCGCGCCATCCTCGATGCGCTGCGTTGGCTCGGACTCGACTGGGATGAAGGTCCCGAGGTCGGTGGCTCCGTGGGTCCGT
>JBLNFG010001225.1:0-4380 GCA_050263495.1 Myxococcales bacterium
AGGTTGGGCGCCGGTGCATGGGAGCTTCGGTGGGCATTGGGCTGGCGCGCGTCAAGCTTGAGCTGAGCTTACGCGAGAATGACGTTGAGGATCTTTCCTGGGACGTAAATTGTTTTCTTGACGGTTTTGTCGCCGACGAACTTCCGCACGTTCGGATCTTCGAGCGCTGCCTTCTCTGCCTCCGCTGCGTCGGCTTCTTTTCGAAGCGTGATGCGCCCGCGCATCTTGCCGTTGACCTGAACCGCCATCTCGACCGTGTCATCAACGCACAGGGCTTCGTCATGACGTGGCCACGCGACGTTTGCGATACTTGGCTCGTGCCCGAGTGTTGTCCACAGCTCCTCCGCAAGGTGCGGTGCAAACGGCGCCACGCAGAGTACCAGGGCTTCGATTGACGCGCGTGGCGGTTGCTCATAGCCTGCGAGGTGATTCAGCCAGATCATCATCGTGCTGATCGCCGTGTTGAAGCGGAGCGCTTCGATGTCTTGGCCCACTTTCTTGATTGACTTGTGCGTCAAGCGAAGCGTCGGGACGTCCGGGGACTCTTCACTGACGGAGCGAGACGCCACCGCGCTCAGTCGATCGAGGAAGCGACGGACCCCTTGAATGCCACTCGTCTGCCATGGCTTGGCCTGCTCGAGCGGTCCCATGAACATCTCGTAAAGCCGGAGCGAATCCGCTCCGAACTCCTCCACCACAACGTCGGGGTTAATGACATTGCCGCGGCTCTTGCTCATCTTCTCGGCGACTGGCACCAGCTTGACGCCATACTCGCGATGCGTCGGGATACTGTCTTTCACGACGACGTCGCGCTCGACGATGAATCGGGCTTGGACGATCTCTCCAGTGCTCTTCAGTGTCACCTGCCCGGTCGCTGTATCCTTGACGACCTCGGCGTCACCGTCATAGGCCGCCGCGACCTGGTCGTTGGCGTCGAGCTTGACGTAGAAGCGGTACGCCATGCCCAAAATGAGCCCCTGATGAACCAGTTTCTGAAATGGTTCCGGGTGGCGCACCACACCGAGGTCGAAGAGCACCTTGTGCCAGAAGCGCGCGTACAATAGGTGCAGTACCGCGTGCTCGCTCCCGCCGACATAGAGATCGACGGGCATCCAATCGTCGTAGGCAGCCTGGTCGAAGATCTGACGATCGTTGTGTGGATCGAGGTAGCGCAAGTAATACCAACACGAGCCCGCCCACTGCGGCATGGTGTTCGTTTCGCGAGCAAACCACTGTCCGTCTTTCTGGAAGAACCGCCACTCGAGCGCGCGAGAGAGTGGCCCCTGGGGGTCCCCGGGCTGATAATCTTCGAGTTCGGGCAGGCGCAGCGGGAGCTCACTGTCTTCGACGGCGATCGGCCGTGAGTAGTCGATTGTAAACGCCGCGCCCCGCCTAGGATCGCCGTCCGTGGTGACGGGGAAGTAGATGGGAATCGGCTCACCCCAGTAGCGTTGACGGGAGAACACCCAATCGCGCAAGCGGTAGTTCACCTTGCGCGTACCGATCCCGCGCTCTTCGAGCTGCTGGATGATGTTCTTCTTCATCGTCGCAGTGGGCTGGCCGTCGAAGGGTCCCGAACGCACGGCAATTCCTTCGCCCACGTAGGCCGCGTCCAGATGCTCATGCAACGTGCCATCGGGAGTCGTCACTTCCACGACGGGCAAACCAAAAGCACGAGCAAATTCGAAGTCGCGTTCGTCGTGTGCCGGCACGGCCATGATCGCCCCCGTGCCGTAGGCACCAAGCACGTAGTCCGCCGTGTAGATCGGGATCGGCTTCGACGTCAGCGGGTTCGTGGCGTACGCGCCCGTGAACACGCCGGACTTTTCTTTCGAGAGTGCGGTACGCTCGAGCTCGCTCTTGCGTGCTGCCGCTGCCGCATACGCTTCGACCGTGGGCCGCTGCTCGGGCGTGCAAAGGTCGAGCGTCAAGCGGTGATCGGGCGCGATTACCATGTACGTTGCCCCGTACAGAGTATCGGGGCGCGTCGTGAACACGCGCAGCTTTTCATCGCGCCCAACGAGTGGGAAATCGACTTCCGCACCTTCACTACGACCGATCCAGTCCCGTTGTTTGAACTTCGTCTCGGGCCAATCGAGCCCTTCCAGCTCCTCCGATAGACGATCCGCATACGCCGTGATGCGCAACTGCCACTGTCGCAGTGGCTGCCTCACCACAGGATGGCTTCCTCGCTCGCTGAGGCCGTCGATGACCTCTTCATTCGCCAGCACGGTGCCCAACGCGGGGCACCAATTGACGGGGATCTCAGCTTGAAAAGCCAGCCCGCGCTCGAACAGGCGCAGAAAGATCCATTGCGTCCAACGGACGTAGCCCGGATCGGTCGTGTTGACCTCGCGCTCCCAGTCGTAGGCAAAGCCCAAGCGTTTGAGCTGGGCCCGGAACATGTCGATGTTCCTTAAGGTCGTCTCCGCTGGATGGGTCCCAGTCTGAATCGCGTACTGCTCTGCAGGGAGGCCAAAGGCATCCCATCCCATCGGGTGCAAGACGTCATAGCCGTTCATGCGCTTGAACCGGCACACGATGTCGCTTGCCGTGTAGCCTTCGGGATGTCCCACGTGCAGCCCGCTACCGGAAGGGTACGGAAACATGTCGAGCGCGTACATCTTCGGGCGACCCTTGTGTCGCTCAGCTCGAAAGATCCTATTTTGCTCCCAATATGCCTGCCAACGCGCTTCGACGGCTCGATGATCGTACGCCATGGGGTGGCCGTTTAGCATCGATTGCACGTGAATGTGCAATAGGCAGACGAGAACACGTCGACCGTAAGGCCGAACGCGACGGAAGCGGCACTTTGTCCGGCGTCGCCTCGATGCTCGAGGTGTATGTCGTCTCGTGCGGTGCTCTGTCGCGTGATGCCGCGGCGCGAACACGATGCGGGCCAAGCCTTGGAGATTGGGGAGCGATTTCAATCGGTGAGCTCTAATGCGTGGCGTGACTCTATCGTCAAGATCCGCTCTGATGTTAACCTGGTGACGTTCGCCCGGCGTGTGCGGACGTGAGCCACGAAGATGAAGCGCAGAACTTGTGCCATCCTGATCGACTACTACGGTGGAGACTACCAACTTGGGTTGATTCGAGGCGCCGAAGACGCTGCCATCGCTCACGGTTACAACTTGATCATCGCGGTCGGACGCTGGCTGAATGCCCCGGGCGTCGTGGACGCGACGCAGAACGATGTCTTCCGCCATCTGCGGCCACCGGGAACGGACGCGCTCGTCGTGGCAGCGGGGTGCCTCTCCCATTTCGTCAGCAACGAACAGCTCGGCGCGTTTTGCGCAGGTTACGCACCGCTACCGGTCGTAAGTATTTCGGCACAAGTGGCCGGCGTTCCCTCGTTGATGATCGACAACCGGCGCGGTCAGGAGATCGTGGTCGATCATCTGATCGAGGCGCACCGATGCAGAAGGATCGCCTACATTCGTGGTCCAAGTACATCCGTCGAGGCTCAAGCGCGCCTAGAGGGATACGAGTCGTCCTTGCGCCGGCATGGGATCGCGCTCGATCCAGAGTTGATTCTGGACGGCAACTTTTGGCTAGATAGCGGCATTGATGCGGCAAGAGCCTTGATGGCACGTGGGGTAAAGGTGGACGCCCTAGCGGCAGCCAACGACAACATGGCGTTTGGTGCCATGGACGCGCTCAAGGCCAAGGGCGTTCGCATCCCAGAGGACGTCCGCGTCGTGGGCTTCGACGACGTGCCGTTGGCGCGGATTACGGCTCCTTCGCTCACGACCGTACGTCAGCCGCTCATCAGCATGGGCCATGCGGCGATACAAATGCTGCATGAACAACTGGATGGCAGGGAGGTCCAGTCGGTTCAGTCCTTCGAGCTGGAACTCGTGCAGCGACAATCCTGCGGTTGCGGGTATCGCGTCGAGGGCTCGATTCGGCCGCAACAGAGTGAGACCCTGCAGGTGATTACGGCCGAGGAGCTGCACGCGATGAAGCCGCGTATCGTCGCTGCAGTGCTTGCGGCGCTTTACGTCCGGCACGAAGATTGGCCGCGCTGCGTCGAGACGCTATTTCATGCGCTCGAGCGAGAAGTGCGCGGCCAGGTGGGAGGCTTTCTCGCTGCCTTGACCGGGGAACTCGAGCAGACGAGAACACGACCCGAAATCTTGGATCAGTTCTACGCCGTGATCGCCGCTTTTCGAACCTCGTTGCGCTTCCGCTCCTTCAGTGGATACGCCCAAGGCGGGCAAGAAGATCTCTGGCACTCCGCAATTCTGCTTGTCGGCGAATGGGTGAGCCGGGCCCAGATGCGATTGGTGCTTGATCAGGAGCGCTCCCACGACAACCTGCGCGCAAGCATCGAGCGTCTCTCGACCACCCTCACTCACGCCACGCTCGGCGAGGCAC
>JBLNFG010001226.1:0-4720 GCA_050263495.1 Myxococcales bacterium
TTTGAGCACCAGCACCACATGGAGTGGCGGATTCGAGCCAAAAGCTGCCGGGACCCCATTAGCTAGAGTCTCAAGCAACGCCAACTGCGTCGGATCCGTCATGGGCGGTAAGTCCACGAGCGACTCAATACTTCGCCCCGCGAGCGCCCCTTGGTACGCGCCGAACTCCGCGCCAATCGCGCCGCCGAGGGCTGCGGGATCTTCGACATTTGGCATGTGCCCACCGAGAAGCCGCACCGTGTCCGCGGCTTTTAGGCAAGCAGCCGGGAGCTGCCCCGTCTTATACAGCACCGTTAATTCGAGATTCCGGGCAGTCGCCTTCTCGAGCAGGGTGCGTGCGTTGTTCTCAACCAGGGTGACTAGACGGAGTGATTCGTCTAGGTTGCCGATCAGGTACTCGCACTCGGCTTTGAGCAAATGCGCCGGGAAAGCCAACTCATAGTTGTCGACGAATGGGCTTGAACCCAAGAGTTCGAGCGCAACCGCCAAATACTGCGCTGCCGCGCCAGGGGCCGCTGCGTCGCGGGCTTTGCGCCCTGCTGCCAGGTCAAGTTGAATCAGCCGCAGCCGTTCACGCGGTTCGGAAATGCTGGTTCGACCACGATTGAGGTGATCAGCAACCTCGAACAGGTTGCTTTCAGTTGGGTTATCGCCCGCCCGACTAAGTAACAAGCGTCCAATACTCAGGTGGACTGGGGCTCGCTCTTCATGGTTGATCAAGGCATACGCGGCCTGGTGCACCCGATCGTGCAAGAATCGGTAGGTCGCGTTGAGCTCGGGTTCTGCTGACTCGGTGGAGTCGGACTCTGGCACGCTGCCAAAGCGGTAGTTACCATCCAGCGGGACGATCAGGCCTTGCTGCACGGCATCCCATAGACCGCGCTTGACCTCGGCACCAGAGCGCTGTGACACCGTAATCAGGGTTTCGTGGTCGAACTCATGCCCAATGCACGCGGCGAACCGCAACATCTCTTGGGTCCCAGCCGGCAGCTCTTGCAGCCGTGAGAGCATGAAGTCCACCACATTGTCCGTGGCAAGTCGCCCCGAGAGTTGTTTGACGTCCCATTGCCAAGCCTGCTGCTCGTGTGAATAGCAGAGAAGCCCGTCGCGGTAGAGTGTGTTCAGGAACTGGCCCAGAAAGAACGGGTTACCGCGAGTTTTGTCCAGCAACACGCTCGCGAGTTCAGCGACAGCTTCGGCAGGGCAAGTCAGAGTCTCCGCCAGCATTTGTGTGATGTGCGGCAACTCCAAGGGCGCCACCGTGAGATCCGTAACCGCGGTACCCACGCGACGAAGCTCTTGCAGCGTATGCGAGAGTGGGTGAGCAGCATTGATCTCGTTCTTGCGGTATGCGCCGATCACCAGCAAGTGCCCCAACCCTGGCGCAGTCAGGACATGCTGCAGCAGCCGCAACGAGCCCGCGTCCGCCCACTGCAAATCGTCCAGAAACAGAACCAGCGGATGCCCTGGGGCGGCAAATACTCGCAGAAAATTCTGAAACACCAATTCAAAGCGGTGTTGGGACTCGCTCGGTCCGAGCACAGGAACCGCGGGTTGTGGTCCAATGATGAGTTCGAGCTCTGGAACCAAGTCGATCAGCAGCTGGCCATTCGGGCCGACGGCCTCAAGCAGCGACTCCTTCCGTGACGCCAGCACGTCGGGGGACTCAGCCAGGGCCGACCGAATCAAGTCGCGAAACGCCTGTGCAATCGGCGCGTACGGCACACTCGACCCCAAGAAATCGAATTTGCCGGCAGCGAAGTAGCCACCGCGCACAATCTGTTGTTGAAGCTCGTAAACCAGCGCCGATTTACCGACGCCGGCAACACCGCTCACGAGCAAGAGTTCCTTGGTGCCGTTCCGTGTTCGCTCGAAGGTGGCTAGCAGCTGTGTGAGTTCGTTCTCGCGCCCGTACAGTTTCTGAGGGATCGAAAGCTCACCCGAGTAGTCGTGCTCTCCGAGCCCAAACTCCACGATGGTCTGCCCCATCCGTAGCTGCTTCAGGCAACGCTCAAGGTCGTGCGCCACGCCGACGGCGCTTTGGTACCGCTCCTCGGCCGCCTTGGCGAGGAGCTTCAGCACCACGTCGACGATAGCTTGAGGTAAGTCCATTCGATGGACTCGTGGGTTCGGCGGCATTCGGGCGATGTGGCAATGCACTAGCTCCAAGGGATCCGTCGTCTCGAACGGCAGGTGTCCAGTGAAGAGCTGGTACAACGTCACGCCCAGCGAATAGAGGTCGGAGCGACAATCCACGACACGGTTCATCCGCCCCGTCTGCTCTGGCGCAAGGTACGCTAGCGTGCCTTCCAGGCCAGTCATTCGCGATGCAGTCTGTAGCTCGTGCGAGAGTCGCGTGGCGATTCCGAAGTCGACGAGCACGACCATGTTCGGAGCGTTCTTCTGGACGAAGAAGTGATGTGGCTTGATGTCCTTGTGAATGATTCGGTGGTGATGCACCACCGCGAGGGTCTGGGCCAAGGCCAGGGCAAGTTCCAGTGAACGCTCAAGGTTGAGATACCCCGATGCGATGATTTGGTCGAGGGAGGATTCCCCCGCATCCTCCAAGACCAGCGCTAACCCACGCCCTTGTTTGACCAACCCCAAGGTCTTGACGATTTGAGGAGCGTCTAGTGATTTTAGGATGTCGTGTTCATGCCTCAATCGGGCCCAGTCAAGTGCCGCCAGCCGCGTACCCCGCAAGAGCTTCACCACAACGGGTGCACCATCCGCGTTGCGGAAACCTCGATGCAACTCGGAGTAGGGTGTCTCTCGAATTCTGGCACTCAAAGTATATTGGGCAGAGAGTTCGTTCATGGTCCTCTGGTGACGTTCGAGCTGCAGCTGGAACCGTACTTCGAGTGGTTCCGCAGTCTGCGCCACGCAGAATACTATGGGTGCGCCAAACCGGGTGACGTTTCGCGTCGACACGCCGAACTGACCATCCAAGCAGGGGATCGTGGGCGCACGCACGTCCACAAGCATGATTCGCACGGCGGAAAGGGACGTGGAGTCAGCTTCGGTCCGTCTCCACGGGCCTGCTCAAGTGTTCGCCGCTGCCTCAACCAACGTTGCGTGATCTCTTCCCTATTAACAGGTGCGGCGCCCCAACAAAGCCGATTCTTTCGAACAGTTACTGAACGCGGACGTTCTTCAGTGTGCACGACAAGGCAGCCATACAGTTGCGTTGTGTCCGCTGCCAGTCGACGTCGCGAAACATCACCACGATTGGCTGACCGTTGCGATCAAGTCGCTTGATGAACCCAATCAGCGGCATCACGGTGGCCGAGTTCATGTACTCGAGACCGGTGAAGTCAACCGTGACGTCACAGGACTTTAGCTTCGAACTCAGGTCTTGAAGCAGCGGAGTGAGAAATATGGCGGGGCTTCGAGCATCGCTGATTCCGCGCCACTCCACCTTCGCCTTGGTGCCTTTCACGGACACTGTGATGGTCAGGCCGTCATGTTCGTGAACCCATTCGGTCATGGTAGGCTCCTAGTCGCTGTTACAGTCACGACCTCGTTGACGTACGTGCAATCAATGTCGAACCGACCCTCATGGGCGATACGATAAATACCGAGCTTTGCACTCGTGCTGGGGTGCATCAGCAACTCCTCGAGTCGCGCCTGATAGAGCGCTGCCTTATCACTGTTCTCTCTGACCCGGCGTACGTGACACATTAGTTCGTCGACCGCCACCGGATCGGTCGAGCCATTGATGACCTTCACCTCGATGGTTTCGTCAACCAATCCGAGATGGAATTCGATCATTGGCGCGGCGGGGACCCCCTCCCCGTATTTGATTGCATTCTCGAGCAGTTCTGAAGATACCATCGTGGCGGCGTGGTTGAACTCACTTGGATATTCGAGCAATAGTTCGCACACCGAGGCCCTCACAGCGCGAACGTTTGCCCATACCGAACTGATGCTTCTGCTCAGCAACAATGCTTGAGCACTACGATCCGTTCGGCTGCAACAGTCGACGGAACCAAGTTGCTTTGATGGCTCGCCCGTGAGCGATCGATTGACGCCTGTCACGAAATTCACACCCATTCCTTCAATACGGACTTCGAGGACTTTGTTACAAATAGCCTCCCGGGACGAGTACCGTCAATTGAGTTCTGCAATATCCTCCTCACTACTGCTTATTGGCTCTGACAGTGGGCCTTCTTGTATGCGCAACTGTCCCCCAATGACAACGAAGTTGCATGGTCTGCCCCGGCCATTCTGGTCAAGCGCGCCCGGAGCTCAGGCCACCTCAGGTCAGCCGCTGCAAGACCCGAAAATAATGTGCGGATTGAGCCAGCTTATCCCACCACCGCTCCGGCCCCGCCGGAGCTTGCTCCTCCGGGGCGAGCTCCTCGCTGAGCCATTGCACGCGCACGGGAGGAAATGTGCAGACTGATCCAGCTTATGCTGCCCACCACCGCTCCGGCCCTGCCGGAGCTTGCTCCTCCCCGATCCGTGCTCCTCGCTCCGCGAGTGCGCGCGCATGGGAGGAGCGGACAAACCCAGCAGCAAGGTTCATCGCGATGAACCTTTGTACTCAGGATGCACGCTCGAGTGTGGTTCACGGTTTACCGACTCCTACCGGCGCTGGCGGTGACCCCTAGTGCCGCTCGCCAAAAGTCTGGGCGCCTTTTGGCGCCGCTGCGCGGAGCGGCTTCGCCGCTGCGGCCCTCCTCGTTTTCTCGGGGTTTCACCCCGAACCCCGCGGTCG
>JBLNFG010001227.1:0-7037 GCA_050263495.1 Myxococcales bacterium
GACCGAAAGGTACGTGACGTTACCCGCGAAACGCAAAAAGCCGGTGTTTTTAGCACCGGCCTTTCGTCTGTACCTGAGCGGGAAATGGGATTCGAACCCACGACCCCAAGCTTGGGAAGCTTGTGCTCTACCAACTGAGCTACTCCCGCGGAGTTGGGCCCATCATAGCCACGCCGATCCAAGGAGCAACTGGTTTTTTTTGCCCTTGGGACGGCGAGTGGAACCGGGCGAGCTGCTGCCCCGCCAAGCGCACCGGATTGAGGGCTTCGTGTGTCACATCGACGCTGTTGGCCTGAGCTGCATCAACTGGGCAGATTATGCGGTTGTCAACGCTTTTGGAAGAGACGGCTAAAGCTCGATCCCGGGGTTGCCGTATCAAGATCTTGTTTTGAGTCGCACGTACCTCACCACTCATCAAGTTGCCCGCATGGTTGGCGCCAGTCCCTCAACGGTGCTGTCTTGGGTCGATCGCGGGTGGTTACCAGCACACCGTACGCCAGGCGGACACCGACGCATCGATAGGCAGGCACTGGTGGAGTTCCTTCGCGCGCACGACATGCCGGAGCGCGTGTCCGAGGAAGAGCCGGTTCGATTGCTTATCGCCATGAAGCCGAACGGCGAAGGCAAGCAATTGGCCGATCAGCTGCGCGCCCTTCGTCCCGAGCTTCGCGTCGACGCCGCGGAAGGGGTTATTGAGGCGCTTGCTCACCTATTTGACACCCCTCCCGACGTTCTACTCCTCGATGCAACTCTGGCAGGAATCGACGTGCTGGTCCTGTGCCGGGAGCTGAGCCATTTTTCCGGATCAGCGCGCATCAGAATCATAGTCGTTAGGCCTCAGTCAATGTGCACCTTGGACCCCAGCTTGCGAGAGGCTGGCGTGTTCAACGTAGTCGAAGCGTCCGCACCCGCCGAAGCGATTGCGGACTGTCTGTCACTAGACAACGCGAGCCTGAGCCGACCGAAGGCAAGCTGAAACTCACGCGCGCACCCCGTGCGCGCCTGTCTTCGAACGGACCTCATTAATCGTGTCGACAAGCGTCTCGACCCCATAAGGCTTCGCCAAAAAGGCCTTCACTGCCGGGTGGTGTAACAAGCTAGGGTCGATGTCCTCTTCAGTGTATCCACTGGAGAGTATCACTGAGACGTTACTTCGCTTTCGCAGCTCGGAAACGATTTCTAGAGCATCCTCGCCGGGCAGATTGACGTCGAGAATCACGACATCGACGGGATGCAGAACAACTGCTTCAACGGCCTCCCTGCCGCTACGCACCGTTACGACTTCAAAGCCGAACTCGCGTAGAAGGCCCGCTGTCAATGCAACCAGTCGTGGCTCGTCGTCGCAGATGAGCACTGGGCCCGAGCGCGGCATCGGCGCCGTGCTGGCCCGTTGCGAACGTTCCGTATCCGGTAGAAAGTCCTCCGACTCCGGCGGGGTGACGGCAGAGGTTTCATCGAGCCCTGCACGCTGCGGACCTTCCGCGCTGACTTCCAGCTCCGAACCCATGGCATTGGTCGGATCGAGTGATAACTCAATCTCGAAACCCAAACCGCCCGTGTTGCCAGTCAGAACATCGACCCAACAGCCTTGTGACTGAAGCCCAGCGATGGCAGCGAGGAGTTCGAGGTCGCGCCCCTGCTCCCAGGAACCGAAGCTTGAGCTGTGTTCCGAAACCGTCGATCGAGAGCCGATCGAAAGCCGGTAGCTTGGTCGTGCTTCGTCGTCAGTCAGGGAGCTGCGTGCACCCCGAATGCGCAGAGGGCCGTCACCGATCCGTGTTCGCAACGCGGTGCAAGCGAGAATGCTTAAGTTCTGCTCAATCACGCGCGGATTGCCGCGGACCGCATAGGGTGCAGGTTCGAGATCCACCACCAGATCGCTGTCCCCGGTCCCGTCTAGCACGCTCGCAATGGCTGACGCTCTCTGACGAATGGGCATTGTGCTGCAGACGCGCCCCATCAACTCTTCAATCGTCGTGGACGCGCTCGTGTCCGTATCAGGCTCGCGAACCTGAAGGAACTCGATAGCCCGTTGACTCATCGATTCCGCGACGCCTAGCAGTTCTTCGATGGATTGGGTGCTCCCGAGTTTTGTTTTGGATAATCCAAGCCTCAGTGCCGTTGCATAGCTCTGCAGCTCGCTGCCAATCGTCACGCACATCCTTGAGAGTGCGTCGACACGTTGGGCATACTCGCGGCGTCGTTGCTGTCGCCTGCGCTCGGTGATGTCCGCGAAAAACAGGAACCCCGCTCCCATCTCGTCGACGCGCGCGCGCGAGGTCCTGCATTCAACCGGAAAGGACGTGCCGTCACGACGTACGAACGCACTCTCGAACACGCCCGTACCGGTTCCGGCTTCTATCTCACGTACGCGCAGTTCGAAGTTCACCTGGAGATCCGGATCCACGAGCTCAAGCAGCGGCCTGCCCACTAGCTCATCGGGAGACTGATATCCGAAGAGGCGGACCGCTTCCGGATTAACGTAGAGCAGGATTTGGGCACGGTGGATTGCGATTCCGTCGGATGCCGAATCAACCAGCAGTCGAAAGCGCTGCTCCGCGGCTTGGAACGCCTCGGCGGCAAGCCGGTGCTCCGTCAGATCTTCGAATAGGAGTGCCGCGCCAACCTCGCCTCCTACTGCGAATGGCAGGAAGTGTAGCCGCCAAAGCCCCTGACCCGGTCCGAGCAACGGAGGCGTATCCGTCTCGACCATCGCGATTTCGCCGCGCAAGGCACGGGCGAAGGCTGAAGCTAGCTCCGCCGTGGCGAAGTGGACGTCCGCTTGAGCGACGCGATCTCCGTCGAGCGTCTGCCGAGAAATCGTACCTAACGTGGCATTGGCTGCGACACAATTCCCGCCCCCGTCAAGCACCATTACCCCGAGCGGAGCGGGCCCTAACAATGTGCAGACGAATCTGGCGACGCTCTCAAATTGCTCTCCCTCGATGAAGCTCGATCCTCCGTACGACACTCTCCCTCCGCCAGCACCTTAGCTGACCATTCGGTTCCGTAACAGCGACTTCTCGCGCCAGTACCGGATTGGTTGACCAGACAGTCGACGCCCATTCGGCGCGTGCTGGCTGTTTCGGTGTGTCCAAGCAACACCCCCGACTTGGTCTTATGCGTAGCCGTGCACCGCCGTTGCCCAAACGTGCGTTCATCGGCCCTGGCTTCGGCCATAATACTCCAGTGGTTGGCGCTGCTTGGCCTCTCGTGTGAAGGGGGCAAACCCAGCATACGGTACAGCGTCCAGACTGCGGCACAGACGAGTCTGCTCGATGCAGACATTCGCACCGTCGGCGATGTCATTACTGTGGATGCGGGATGTGCCACGAGCACCACGCGCGGCAGACTTCGTCCTTCGAATCTCCTATTCGTGCTCGACCGAAGCGGCAGCATGGCGTGCAACCTCCCGGAGGACGGTCAGAGCAGCCAGAACTGTGCGGCGTTTCCAGCAGCGCTATTCCAGGACCAGCCGACAAAGTGGGAGTTGACTCGGAAGGCCGTCTCAAATGCCGTGGCTGCCTTGAGAGAGGCGGGCGACGTTAGGGTTGGCATCACGCTCTTTCCGGAATCGGGGACGCGATGTACCGTGGCCACTAACCCGGTTTTGCCGATCGCCGCCCTGGATGCGCAGCTCGAAGACCGAATGGAAAAGCTCCTCGCTGCTGCTGCCCCGGGGGGTGAGACTCCACTCGCAGGCGCCACGATTCTTGGTTATGCGCATCTGCTTCAGCAGATGCGAGCCGGAACGCTCGACGGGGATACGTTCGTTATAATCGTGACGGACGGATATGAGACCTGTAAGACCAGCGAGCTTTCCAAGCTCCTGACTTTGGATGTGCCCAACGCGTTTCACGGGATGTTCGTGAGGACGTTCGTGATCGGAGCTCCAGGCAGCGACGATGGTCGCGCTCTGCTCTCGGAGATGGCCGTGGCTGGTGGGACGGCGAAGGATCCCTCTTGCACGTTCGGTCCGCTGCCAACCGATGGGAACTGCCACTTCGACATGACAAGCACTGCCGACTTTGGCCATGATCTTCTGGACGCGCTGACGCTCATCAATTCCGAAGTCATGTCATGCAGCGTCGACATTCCGACGGCTCCTAGTGGAGGTCCGGTCAACCTCGATGAAGTCAATGTCGTGATTAATGGAATCAGTCGACCGATGGTCGCTACGACTGCCTGTGGTTCCGCAAGCGGTTGGCGTTATTCCGACGACCTCACGACGATTCTGCTCTGCGGTGAGGCTTGTCGCGCCGCCAAGCAACGGGGCGCCGAGGTTACTGTGATTCTTGGCTGCCCCACGGCGCTGCTCTGAGCGTAGGGCTTTTCGCGGCACAATGCGTCTAGTGCTAATGAGCGCGGCACAATGCGTCTAGTGCTAATGAGCGCGGTGTCACGTCTGAGAGAATTGCCCCTGATGGTCCAAGCGCTGGGGTTGCTCGCAATCGGTTGCGGGCACCCGCTAGCCTCGATCTCTCGACCGCCACCAGTTCAGACTGCTCGGGTGACTGAAACCAATGCACGTACCGTTGGCGATATTGGGCCCAATTCTGAGCTGAGTCGCCCTTCGGAGCAGCCGTTCCCACCGAGAAGCCCTCGAGCACTCGCCGACGCGCACTCGGAGCAGGCTGCTGAAGTGCCGCCCCCCTCCCCGCCCCTGACTGTCACGCTGGACCCTATCGAGACCGAGGGTAGTCGCGCACGCCCCGCGGGGGCCGTTGCTGGATCGGTTTATGATGAACAGCTGCAGACTTGGAACATGGGCGGTCGCAGTGATCCGAACTACCGTTCAAGCCGCGATGGTTACCATCCGGGCACGCGCGTGCGGGTGGACGCCACGATCCGCGCACGGTCCAAGGCTGGGCTAACCCTAGCCAACCGCATTCAAGCCAGCTTCCGCAACCGTGGCTATTGGCCATTTCGCACCTGCTACGAAGACGGTGCCCGCGAGCGACCTAACTCGGGAGGCAAGACTTGGCTGCGAGTATCTCTACGAGCTGATGGCTTTGTGTTGGGAGCGCGCGTAACTAGGACGGATCTGTCGGAGCGCCGCATTGCTACGTGCCTCGCTAAGGCCGCACGCCACGTTCGAATTCCGAACGTAGGGCGCCGAGTGGATGCCGAACTGATGGTCGCAGTGTGGCCCGGAGACGTGCCCCTTCTCCCGTTGCCTGATGCGGCAGTTCCTGCTGCACCCGACGGATTCAATCACACGTTGGTGGAGACGGAACCCGGTGTTCAGGCCTGTTTCCGAAGCGCTCGACAGCGTGACCCGGCACTTTGGGGGCGGCTAGCACTCTCCTTTGGCGTCGATGACCAAGGCCGAGCCTTCGACGTCCGGGAGTATCAGAGCCAATTCGGCGACCCAGCGGCAGCCGCGTGTGTCGCGACGCTTCTAACGTCGTTGGGGTTTCCACCATCGTCACGCGAGGCGCCGCGCATCGTTGCGGCTTGGCGCCTGCATCCAGCTACGGAGCATGGCCCTGAGCCTTCTGAGCCAGCGGCGCCTCAAAACGATTTTGACTCCCGCAGCTCCGCTGCGGAGTCCGAATAGAGACGCAATGAGTGGGTCGACAGGGACTCGAACCCTGGACCTACGGGTTAAAAGCCCGCAGCTCTACCGACTGAGCTATCGACCCTTGTTGCCACGTCTAGGCGAGGCGGGGTGTAGCTCGAATGACCTACGTTTGCCAAGGTCTCCTTCGCACTAACACGCAAAAGAAACTGCTTGGTTTGTCAACCGGCTGACCGTAGTAGTCCAAGCATTGATGCTACGTCGCGTTTGAGCTTCGCCTCAACCACTTTACCGAGCAAGTTTCCCGCGGAAAACACGGCGAATCCAAGGTAGTCATGCAGCAGCTGTCCGATAAGATGATCAGGGTCCGCACCGCCAGCGATGGTGAGCGAGTTCTCTGCAATACGTGAGGCGTCGAGTTCCCCTTCGGCGTTGGGTCCGGCGCCATCAAGGAGGATCGCGAAGACACCTGCTCCGAGCGCGAAGCTCGATAGGCTCTGAGCAACCTCCGCCCTGCGACCCGCCGCATCTGCCGTCGCAAACACGACCCGTAGCCCATCATTAGCCGTTTCCACGAGGGCCGCTGGACCGCCGAGCCAGGGCGAACGAATGGTGATGTGTTTGCCTTGCACCAGTGAATAGAGCTGTTTCGTGACGCCGAATTCGCCCATTCCGGTAATGCGCCCGATCTCCTCCACGCTGCGTTTTCCGTCAATGGCGGCGTAGGTACTCCGCGTCTCGTCGCTGGGCGCATCAGATTCGTCAACGCGCACGGGGACGTGCTTCTTGGAGGGAATTTTGGACCGAAAGTACTTCATTTCGTCCATTCGGGTTACGGCGTCCATCAGTAAGGCATTGGCGCTCACGCTAGGACCCGAGAAGACCTTTGAGCCATCAATGTCATCGAGGAAAAAGAACGTGCCGTCGGATGCCGCCAATACCGCGAACGTTACCTCTTCCAGCTGATGACGCAGATGAGCATAGATCTGCTCCCGTGTCGAAATGCCAAGTTCGACCGCGGCTTCACCGAACCGACTCCCGTTGCGAACCCGCGCCATGATGACGTCGAATTGGGGCATCGTGATCGCACCAAAACGGTACATCACGTCGCCTAGATGTTCGGGTTCTGCCGACGTCGTAACTCCGACAACGGTCCCTTGATCGAAGAATACGCTGCGCTGTTCCGCACCCTCCAACACGTAGAGTTGACCGCGCCAACCAGCCTGCGCCACCATCGCGATTACGTCGCACAACGCCCCAGGGTGGGTGATTTCGCCTGCTAGGCGAACAATCGCGCCGTCGCAGTCGTCGCGATGGCCATCCTCACCCGTGTATCGCATGAACACGACGTGGTTCGGTGCTGGAAGGATCCTAAAGGTACCTGCTCGTTCGCGCAGCCGTTGGCTCGCAATTCGGCCTATGGCGTGAGCTTCCCCGTTGTCGCCAATTCGAACTAGTTCAGCGCGAGGATCCAGCATCGTGAACTCAGGCTTGCGAGTGGCCAAAACTGGAGTCG
>JBLNFG010001228.1:0-4455 GCA_050263495.1 Myxococcales bacterium
ACTCGCCAAAGCGGTGGCTGAGTTCCTGTTCGACGATGAGCAATCGTTGACGCGTCTAGACATGAGCGAATTCATGGAACGCCACATGGCACAACGACTGGTGGGTGCGCCTCCAGGGTACGCCGATAGCGAACAGGGTGGGTTCCTCACGGAAGCCGTGCGGCGGCGCCCGTATTCTGTTCTGTTGTTCGACGAAGTCGAGAAGGCGCACGCCGACGTGTTCAATCTGCTGCTGCAGGTGCTCGACGATGGGCGCCTCACCGACGGTCGAGGTCGACTCGCCGATTTTTCGAATACCGTCGTGATCATGACGAGCAACATTGGCTCGAAGCGGATTCTCGACACCGAGCTGGCTCAGTTCGAGACGGAAGAGGGACGCGAAGCACTCAAGGAGACATTGCTTCAAGAGCTACGCAGCTTCTTCCGGCCAGAGCTGCTCAACCGTATCGATGAAGTGGTGGTATTCCGACCCCTCTCGCGCGACGTACTGCGCCGCATTCTGGGCAAGCAGTTGAAGGCATTGGCTGATCTCGTGGAGCCGCGTGGTGTGAAATTCGAGGTTACGCCGAGCGCTCAGGAGCGGCTGGTTGAACTCTCCTACGAACCCGCCTTCGGGGCGCGCCCATTGCGTCGGGTCATCGCGCGCGAGATTCAGGATCCGTTGTCAGAGGCCTTGCTTTCTGGTCGAAACGGCGCGGCCACACAGGTCGTCGTCGAGCTCGACGAATCGAGCCAGATCCGTTTGCGCGTCGAACCAACACCAAGCGGCTGAACGTACCCCACTGCCCCTGACTGCTCGCGTTTGGGCGAGTGGCTGCGCGTTACGCGTCAAACCTCACGCCGGCGCGAGCTACTTACGTTTTGAGTCGCGTGACTGCCGACGACTGCCGGCGAGTGGCTACGCCTCGGGTGCGACACGAATTCTAGACAGCGTAAGCTTTGTATCCGAGCTTGGCTCTCGTGATGGCGCAGTACCCGTCCCTCGGCGCACGGTGCGACGAAAGGCCGCGTGGGAAATGAGCGCTCTGAGCCATGTTGCCACGTTCGGCACGAGCCGCCGCGCAGGTCCAGCGTCTCAAGCGTCGCCTATACGTCGAAAGTGGAGGGGATACGCGCGTGCCGGTCTAGCCCTTGCAACCCGTTTTGGGGTGCTTCGGAGCGCGATTGTGCGCGATCGACCTCAACCAGGTTGCGCGTCTCCGTCCGAACTCACCAGGAGATTGTGATGATCCACGAGCAATACCTAGACTGCATTGAAGCCTGCAACACCTGTGCTGCTGCTTGTGAACACTGTGCCACCGCGTGTTTGCACGAGAAGGACGTCGCGGCCATGGCAGATTGCATTCGCCTCGATCGTGATTGCGCGGACATCTGTCGGTTCGCAGCAGCCTGGATGGAGCGCGAAAGCGAATACGCCAACTCACTGTGTGAGATCTGCGCGATGGTGTGCAACGCATGCGCAGCTGAGTGCAGGAGGCATTCGACGGAGCATTGCCAGGCTTGCGCCGACGCGTGCCGGCACTGTGCCGAAGTTTGCCGCAAGATGGTTGGCGGTGCGGTGCCGGAAGCAGCCATTTCGATTGGAATGACCGGCTGACACAGCGCTCATCCGAACGCAACGAGCTGACGAAAGGCCGCTCGAGCTTGCAGCCCGAGCGCGTTGCGTTCGGTTCGCTGAGATGGATGCTCTCACCCGAGCGCGCTTAACGCGTGATCGTAGTTGGGCTCGCTGGTGATTTCGGACACGAGCTCTACGTGTTTTACCGTGTCGTTTTCGTCCAGAACGACGACGGCGCGTGCGGTGAGTCCCTGCAATGGTCCGTCTGCAAGCTTGACGCCGTATTCGTTCGCAAAGTTCGAGCGGAAGCAGGAGAGGGGAATCACCGCATCAACTCCGGAGCTCTCACAGAACCGCTTCTGCGCGAATGGAAGGTCAGCACTGATCATCAACACCACTGTGTCCTTGCGTTCTGCCACACGTTGATTGAACGTGCGCGCGGTTGCCTGGCACACCCCAGTGTCGTAGCTGGGATTGATTGTCAGCACCTTCTTCTTGCCTGCGAAATCTCGGAGGTGCTTGGTCGAGAGATCCAAAGCCGTAAGCTCGAAATCGGGTGCCTTGCTCCCAATTTTCGGCAGATCACCCACCGTATTCACAAAGCTCCCCTTGAACTGGACGGTTGCCATTTTCGATTTTCCTATGCCTCTCTTCGCGTCGAGCGATCGCCTGGTGGTCGCGTTCGACGCGGTGTTGCCGTACTATAGGGGACGGACCCACCAAACCGCCAGGGGCGTGCCTTCGCGCGGAGCACTTCCGGTGCTTCGTCTTTGACACTCCGCGCGCGGTTTCCGGCTCTGCGCACTCGGTGCGGCAACAGGCGGTCGATGCTCGTCCGAAATGCCTAAGTGAGGGCTGTTTGCCCCACGGTCGGGAATTTTTTGGTACAGTCCGGCACCGATGTCCAACCCGACGCTTGATCGCCTGCAGCTGCGGTACGCACAGTCCACCGACACTAATCAGCTCGTCGAGCTGATTGAAAGTGCCTATCGCGGCGATTCGAGTCGTGCCGGGTGGACTACCGAAGCTGATCTGTTGGATGGTCAGCGCACCGATCCCGACGAAGTCGCCGCTATTTTGCGCGATACCAATGCGCGCCTGTTGCTTGCGCTGCTCGACGGTCAAATCGTGGGCTGCGTGCTCTTGCGTCGTGAGTCAGCGGGTGCGTACATCGGAATGTTCTCCGTGCGTCCAACCATGCAGGCGATGGGCCTTGGCCGCGCTCTGTTGAGCGAGGCGGAACGTCGCGCAAAAGAAGAGTTCTCCGCGACCAAAGCGCGCATGACCGTGATCGAACAGCGGGAGGAGTTGATCGCGTGGTACGTGCGCAGGGGTTACCGCAACACGATGCTTACCGAGCCATTCCCCTACGGCAACTCGCGGTTTGGTTTGCCGAAACGCGACGATCTGCGCTTCGTGGTGCTCGAGAAGCCTCTCGACTAGCCATTCGCGAAGCAGATTGGTGGTTCGGCAACTCGAGCGGACTTGAATTGCCTGACAACTCCGGCGATTCAGGCCGTTTCTTCTACGCGAGGGCTGATGGCGGCGGGCTTAGCGGGAGCGTTACGATCACGGAGGCTCCCCGCGGTCTGCGGTTTTCGAGTCTGATGCTGCCATGGTGCGCCGTCACGATGCGTTGGCAGAGGCACAGACCCAAACCATACCCGCCGGTCTTGCGCGAGCGTGAGCGATCTACCCGAAAGAATGGCTCAAACAGATGAGGTAGATCACTCTCGGGAACCCCTGGACCATCGTCGTCTACGCGAAGCTCCACCACGCCATCCCCCACGCACACCGTAATCGCGATCGGGTGACTATCGGGTAGGGAGTACTTGAGCGCGTTCTCGATCAGGTTGTCGAGCACTGCGCGTAGCTTCTGGGGATCGTACGTCAGGCGAAGCTGTGGCGGAGCAGTGGAGAGCACGACGCCTGGCTCGCGCGCTGCGAAGCTCTGAATGCTCTGCTGCACGAGCTCAATCAGGTTCCCGTCGTCGAAGCGCAGGCCCCGCCCCTCACGCATGCGCTCAATCTCCAGTAACTCACTGACCATCCGCTCCATCTCAGCGACGTTGGCCATGAGCCGCGACTTCTGGTCATCGTCGCCCGCTAGTGCCAATGCCACCTTCATCCGCGTCAAGGGCGAACGCAATTCGTGGCTTACATCGAGCAACAACTGATCTCGCTCATGCACCATTTGGCTTACCCGGGTAACCATATGATTAAAGGCGTCGGCGAGTTCGCCGAATTCGTCGTTGCCGCGCCGTTTGATCCGAACCGATAGATCGCCGTCACTCAGACGGGCGAAACCAGCATGCAGCCACTCGAGCGGGCGGATCGCATGGCGCAGGACTGCGTGTGCGATTACGACGACGACCACGACGCAGCAGAGCAGTACGAAGAAGATGCGTGTATGGGCCTGATGCAGCGAACGATGATAACGCCACGCAAACAAGTAGCGGCTTCCGTCTGGCCGCGACACCACATGAAAACGTCGCCCGACCGAGTGCAGTCGAGAATCGGCTTCGATACGGTTCGCCTCGGAAACGGTGGGGAGCCGATCATCGGTGGTCCACTGACCGCGCGGTCCGTCATAGCGTACGTCGAGTTCGAATCGTGCAGCAATTTGGCGGGCGGTCTCCAGATCCGGATCTTCTGAAGCCAGCAATTGAGCGTATTCACCGGCGAGGCGATCCACGGCTCGGACCATCGTGGGCGCGATGAACAAGACGAAGAAGCCGCTGATGATCAGCACAATTGCGGCCATCATTGCCAGCATCGTTACCAGTAGCTTGGCAAATACCGAGTCACGGAGTCGACGCGAGCGGCCCGGGGCTTCCGTCATTCACGAACCTGCTGAGTTGGCGCGCTCATCATCCCGCTCTCCGCTGAATACATAG
>JBLNFG010001229.1:0-4825 GCA_050263495.1 Myxococcales bacterium
CTTTGAGGTTCTCTTCGATGAAGCGCTCAATGCGCGGCACAGACGCATCCGAGATGCGGCCACCCGAGACCAGCAGAGCCAACGGCGGCACTGACTCGTTGATGAAGTAGAGGTAATTGACCTCCTCCATCTGCCGGGACCCAAGTACGCACAGCAGCGTCCCAACCCACCGTGGCACACCATAGGGCGAGCGCGGCGAGTGGATCGCGAAATGCAGGAGCTCGGTCGCGGGAGCGTCGTCGGGCTTGGCCGCCCGCAATGCTGCAACGTCCGCAAATACCTGACCCGTCGAGCGAGAGATGATTCTCGGATCACGAAACGATTTGAAGTAGACGAGCTCTGTCCCTTGGATTTGGATGTACCGTCGCAGGCGCCGTCGCGTTGTGAGCCGCTCGAACGAGACTGGCGATACCTGTACGCGCTCGGAGACTTCCGTCGGCTCCCGATCGGTTGGCATCAGCCTCACGGTGTACGAGGGCACGTGGACGAGCCGCGCGATTTCTCCTTTGCCATCGCGCAACACCTCCCAGTAGGCATTGCCAGTGACTTCGAGATCTTGCCGAGTGCGGCGTCGCAAATCTACGAATGAGTGATCGAAGCAGCAGAAGCCGAAGAAGGTCTCCAGTCGCGCCTTCTCCACGCGGGCAAGCCGACGCATCTCGGTCAGTCGCGCAGCGGCGTCTTCGGTGGTGGGTACAGCGGGCACTCCTGCGGAAAGGGTCCCAGCGTTACTCGCTGCTTCCCGCTCCAGCATCATTGCGTCAGCCACGTGTTGCTGGGCATCCTCGCTGTCTAGATCAAGGGCTGGCTCGAACCTGTAGCCGAAGCCGTCGATGTTGGTCGCATAGGCATCGACGTTTTGCCGAAGCGAATTCGAATGCTCGACGATGCGGCAGAGCAGCTCCGGATCGTAGGGCGGCTCAAGAGCGCCCGCATTCGAAAAGACGCTCGCATCCTCGTCCCCGCCTCCGCGACTGCCTGGATCGTCGATGCGCGAGCCGACAACCAGGGCTTTGATAAGCACGTCGAGGCCGTCGCCCGTCTCGTGACTCGCCTCTGAAACGCTCACGCGGACTTCTCCACGTAGGCGACCAGTCCCTTGGCTCCAAAGCAGAGTGCGCGAACGCGCTCGCCGCGCGATGTGACCAAAGCATGAGCCGCTTCGAGCAGCGCGTCCTCAGACTTGGCCTCGACGTCCAGAATCGGGCCCGGTGCGGGCGGCGCCGTCACGTTGGTTGAAGAGACGTGGAAGAGATGAAGCTTGCTGCGCATGGGACACCGGGTTGGCGAGTCGCCCCCGCCTGGTCCTCAGCAGCGAATGGGGATGGGGGCAGAGACGGTGATGGCAGTAACCGCACAGAGCGGAGGCGACTCATGTGAGGCAAAGGCACTTCAGCGGCTTGGTAGGGGACGCAAAGCGAAGAAATGTCATATCCTCGATCCGGCGAGAGCCGCTCAAGGCTGCGAAAGGAGCCCCAGCAGTGATGACAATCGAGCGGTCTTAAGAGACAACTTCACCCAATGACACCTCATGCTGCAACTTGCGTACGGATTTGCGCTCTGACGTGGATGCTCGGAGCGACCGCATGTGCTCGGCTGAACAAGGACACGACCGTGTGCTCCGAATATCGAAACATCCGCTGCGTGACGGCTCCCGAATGCAGTTATGATCGAACCAGGGGCTGCAAGGCTTGTCGCTGTTCGCCCGTGACTGATAATAGTCCAATGCCGCGTCCTCAGAACGCGCCGAATGCGAATCAGCTGACGCCAGGGCAATAGCGAGTGTGAGGTCCGGATCTTCGCACGTCGATTTGCTTGACTACCTCAGCGTGTCGACGGCCTGGATCAACGACGGGTTTCTCCGTGTCGGCGTGCGAAGCTCAGGGAATCCTTGTAACGGATCTTCCGTCGAATGCTATTGCGTCGAAGTTACGTGTTTCGGAATCTGGATATCGTCAGCGGTTCCGCGTTTGCGATCGGGACCTGCGGACGTGACAAAGATTTCGTTGTCGGTGCAAGTGAGTTCGAACGGGTTCCCCCAGGGGTCTAGGTTGCTTGTGCCCGAGTCCAAGTGCTTTTCGGACACCAACTGCCCAATCGTAGGACACGCGACTGAGTTTTCCGCCGATTGCCAGTTCTGCACGGCGGCTCGAATGGTTCTTGCCCACGTCTCCGCGTTCTTGTCCGTGAAGCGGCATCCTCCAAGTGAGAGCCGCAGCAGGAGTAGAAGCGCCAGAACGGTTCCAGATGCGGCCCCTAGCACGATCAGCACCGCTCTCTTCCACTTCTTCCTATTGGTTTTGACTCTCATGACGTGCTCCCAGAACGCCGCTTTGCTGCTGGGAATTCCAACCAGTCTGGGAGTCGCGCCGACCGGTTGTCTCGTTCCACAGAGCACGCCTATAGTTATCGGACTCGTTCGGTTGGCTGGGCGCACGCCCAAGCCATTCACCTCTGGCTTCTTTATCGCGCCACAGGGAAGCTCACCGGTGACCAGGGCTATCTCTAGACAAGTGTCACGTATTCACGCGCCTGCGCCGCTCCACCTTGTGGGGCACTCGTAATCGCGATCCGGAGGCGGGACTAACCTCACTGGCGGGAGTGGCATCAGGAACTTCGGGTAATATCGGCCCCTGACGCGCTGTGACCTGCTTATGCAACGCGGACGCCCGAAGCATTGACCTCAATCCAGTGGCTAGAGTTAGCCCCAACCGCTTCTGACTCAAGACAAAAGCTAAGGGTAGGGACAGCCGATCAGCCTTACGAAGCAGCATCGCACTGCAGCCCAGCAAAGTGAGCACGACGTCTTGCCTAACATTGGCGTAAACCAGCGCACTATAGCCGCAGCCAACAATGAGTAGGATCGAAGCAAAGAACGCAACGGTTGAGAAGATTCTCCTTAGCCGCTCACTCTGTTCTCTGCTGGGTGCCCTGGGAACGGCCATAGGACGCATCCTCCCGTCTGCGTAGCAAGACGCAAGCAGCCAAACGCATTCGCCAACCGAGTGGCGGGCGGCGGAAATTGCCCATTCTTCGACTCGCCGCGCCGTTCGCCTTGGTCAACGCCGAAGTTGGGCCTGAGCACTCGCCATGCCATTGCGACGACATTGAACTGACTTGTGCTTAGCGCCCTTACCGACGGCCATGCATTACAGATTTGCAACGCGCATTTCAGCTAGGAAGACGCCGTACGCCGGATAGCGCTTGCGCCATTTGTGCTGGCTTCCTGCGCCAATTACCGAGAATCACAGATCTCTCCATATGACGCGCCTAGACAACGAAGATAAAGCCAGCAGTGTTAACAGGTACTTACAGTAACCTCACGTGAGGTACCGAAAGTCCCATCCGCCATCGCTCAACGGCGGACACATCTTTCGTTCGCACAATCAGCAACTTAGAGGCGATGACGCCATGGATGACATCACGAAGTCGCCCTTTCGGTTCGATGAACAGGCGCGAGTAGGCCGCTCGTGATCAGTTGCTCTTCGTTCAAGACACCCGTGCACCCGGATTCGACGCCAGCTCATTACGTGCGTTGGCACCATTGGCGAACCCGCGGAACTACTTCTACATTCACCATTGTCTCGATGCTACCCAATCACCCGCACCCCAACCTCCGCGACCCGCCCCTTTGGCAAGCCGCGCTCTCTCTGGCACGCCAGTGCCACCGCCCAGAACTTGTCCGCGTGACCTTTGTTCGTGCGCTCGGCGTCGAAGCTTGCCTTGCCTGACGCGAGCACGCGACGCTTGATTGAATGGATCTGACCTACCAACTCCCGATCTCGGGCAAGCGTCACATCTCGCCGCTGAAGGAGGATCTTGAAATCGGTGGCCCACCGCTCCTTCGACTCGTTGGTGAAGTTCTCGGGTACGACCTGAGGGAAGTCGCGCGAGAGATTTTCGGCGAGGTTCATACCAATTCCACTTCGGTCGATCGAGAGTCGTGCCACCGGAAGCGTCGCGAGCAAGTATCGAAGCTGCGCCTCCTGCTCGGCAAAGGGCACGTTCACGAAGCTCTTCATCATGCGGCACGTGAAGCGTTCTTCCATTTGCTCGAACACCGCAAGTTCGGAGCGGTCCCGCATTCGTCCAACGTCGAACCCCGCCACAATGCGCCCCGACGGGGCGCGCACGGCGGTTGGATCATCGACCACTGCTATGTCATCGCTCGTGCACGGCAGGATGAGTTCGTAGGGGAAGAAGCTGTACGACTCGTCGACGAAGCTGCAGCATAGCTCCTGCTGGAAGTCCTCGAGCGACAATGACTCGAATTGTTCGATGATCGTCGCCTTCCCGAAGAGCGTGACTCGGTCTTCGGTGGACAGGTGCGGCGCTTCGATGGCGGCACGCTTTGGATCGTTGCTGAACGCCTGACTCAACCACCAAGGCACCGTCATGCGCGAGTGGTGGGGGTACTTGCGCAACTCCTGGGTGGCAATTTCCCAGAAGATGCCCCGGCGCCCGAGCGGCGTGCTGCATCCTGTGAGCTGCCCGTTGGAGCGCAAGATCAACGCCGTCGAACCGCGATACACTTCGCGGTCTTCAAGGTAGTGAGCAAGCTCATCCAGGAACGTATCGCCCTTCTTGCCGCGAGGCGCCTTGGACGGAACGGAGATGATGCGCGAGATGTGTCGACCCTTGCCAGCTGGCTCGAAGGCGAGTTCCGTCTTCGCGTCAGTGATGAGCTTCTTCTGGTACGCGAGCGGCATCTCGTCGTACACCTGGCGCGCAACGAGCGTCTTCTCGAGCGCGTCAGCCATGTTGTAGCTCACGAACACCGCCGTGTATCCATCGCGCAAGTGTGCTCGAGCTAGCGCCTCGAGTG
>JBLNFG010001230.1:0-7774 GCA_050263495.1 Myxococcales bacterium
AGGAATCTAGCCAAGCACACAGAAGCTCGATTTCGCCCGTCGAGAAGACAAGGAGGAAATCACTAGGCCGTATTCGGAAACCAGATCCCGCGCGCGCTCCATCGGCGATGTTCAGACTGAACTTGTCGCAGTGAGCACGATGGCGAATTGGATGTCGCGTCCCGCGCGCGCCTCGCCCCGCGCGCATTGCAGCCAAACAGTGTCGGTTGCTCAAGTCGCTTCCCCGAGACAAGTCGAGCTGCTTTCGTTAAGTCCAGAGGAGTGCTGGACAGCGGCACTCAATGCAATTCGGCTGCCAACTCTCGATTTGCGGCAGTTGTGCCCTCCCCGAAATGCGTTTTGCTTTGATTTCCCTCTCGCGTGCAATTCCGTTGCCACGCAGGCTCTTGCTCTCTGATGAGTCACCCAGGTCCCAACCGGGTCCGAACTGGTGGGTCCGAACTAGGTCCGCCCTTCAGTGAACCGGCGCGTCCGAGCTCCGTGGAATCTCGCGCTGCAGGCAAGACTACCGTTCCCTGTTCGAACGGAGCTATCCGTCAATCCGAAAGAGAAAAACCACCAACCCTGCGGTGGTGGTTCTGCTTTGCGCGCCCGAGAAGATTCGAACTTCTGACATTCGGTTCCGTAGACCGACGCTCTATCCAGCTGAGCTACGGGCGCTTAGGGAGCCACCGGCTAGCACGTCCTGTTCGAATGCCAAATAAAAACTTGGAAGCTCCTAGGATTTGCCGTCATTTCCGTACCCTTTTTTGAGTGTCGGTTGGCGCTGGTCTCCTTCGAAACACCAGGGACCGGCACCCACTCGTCGGCGGCGACGCGCGACTTGCTTCCCCCAATCTGTCGCCCAGTGACAGGCACTGATGTCCCCAAAAGCATCACTGCGGCGCTTACTCCGACCCACCAAAGCGCTCTATATCTGAACCCGCTCCCGCCGCCCTTGGGGCGGCAAAGTCCGGAAAGTCCGCGTTAATTGTTCGATTGTCGTGACTGCGAGCGCAGCGCCCGCCGTGAACCGCTTCGGGGGTGCGACATTCGAGACATGGTGATGCCGCGATTGGCGCACGCGCTACACCGTGTTCGCGACGGACTAACCACAACAAATTCCGCTCGGTTTCAGCCCATTACACGCGGTTGCGTCCACATTACAGTGCGGTCGGCCAATCCCTTTGGTACTCAGGATGGAATCGATGCCCTTTTTCTGTGCCCGGCGGTGTTGGCATGGTCCTCGCTTTAGGCAGAGTCATCAACGCTTAGCAATCCGAACTTAGTCCCCAAACGGGGCCCTTCCTTACGGCTTATCGACTTAGCGGCTTAGATTCCTTAGCGGTGTTTCCTTAGTACTTACTTTTCCGCGGTAACGCGGGCTTAGCTTTCGTCCACTTACCATAGGTGCTTGTCTTCGTTCGGTACGTGCTCGACTGGGTTTGCTTGCTGAACTAGGTTCGTTCTCCTTTGGACGACCCGATGGTTAGACCGTCGGGTCGTTGCGTTTTGTGGACCTGGATGAGGTCTTGTCGCTAAGGCCGTGCGCGCTCTCAGCCTCAGCCTCGCGGCGCTCAACGTGTACCAAGCCCTAATCGGATGGGGTATGACAGGCCTGACAGACCCCCCTCTTTGGCGAGTCAGGCAAGCGACTTTGATGAGCACCGGACAACCAGCCGCTGCCCTTAGCGCCGGCGCAAAGCGGCAGCATCAACGTTGCTCTGGCCGACTAGCCGTTGAAGCGTAGGGGCTGCTGACCTATCAGAGACTGCAAGCATATGTCTTCTCTGGCCGGGAGAATCCCCTTAGTTCTTTTCCTTTTTTTGGGTTGTTCGTCGCAATCACGTGCGGTGCGATTCAGCGACTCACGTCCACCCGTGTCAACGACAACGCTCGGTGCACCTGACGAGGGCGAGCCCAATCGCACGTTGCGGAAGCGCAACGCTGACGCCGCGGGAGTGACTAATGAACGCCCGAGCCGCGCAACCCTCAATCCGATGCAACCGGGGTGGCTCGGCGTGGAACTCGCCGCGGACGAACGAACGAGAGGGGGGGTGCTCGTCGTGGACGTGGTCCGACGCTCGCCGGCGGCCGCCGTCGGGCTCGCGGCAGGAGACGTCATCGTGCGGTTCGAGGGGCAGACATTCTCAGAACCTTTGGCGCTCATTCGTAAGGTGCGAGCAAGCCGTCCGGGAACCAAGGTGGCAATCGGAGTTCTCCGCGACGGCAAGACACGGCTCGTCACGGCAGAGCTCGCCGAAACACCAAGTTCAGACGAACTCCTCGAACGTCGCTTCGTTGGCTCTTCAGCGCCTCCAATCGACCCACTGACGATCGTCACTGGTAAGACGAAAGGCAGTTGGGCGGAACTTCGGGGTCAACTCGTCATTCTGGAGTTCTCGTCGCCGTGGTGCGGCGTGTGCCAACTGATGCATCGGCGCATGAACGAATGGCAGGCGCAGTGGGCCATGCATGGCGTTACGGTCATCGGGATTGCGCCGCTTGGTCCCGAAGCAGCCCGCAGCTATGCGACGCGCTTTGGAATCGAATTTGCGGTGGCCGCAGACGAAGCAGAAGCAGCATTTCACTCTTACGATGTGTTCGCTGTGCCCAGTCTGTTCTTGATTGACCGACGCGGGATCATCGTAGATGCAGCCACAGGCTACTCATCGGCGCGCTTGGCGCAAATGGAAAAAAAGCTCATCTCCTTGATTGAGCAAGGCCAGCCGTAATTGAACGGGTCGGCATCGACCGATGTGTTACGCTTTGCCCCATGCGCGGGCATTGCATCCGAAACTTGATCCACCGCGGAGCGCTGGGGCTGGCCGTCATATTCCTGGCGGGGTCGGCTAGAGCCGATGTCGACGTGGGCAGACTAGTTGAGGGTTGGCGCACCCGAGCCTCCGGCACTGAGCCCGTCGGCGGCGACCCATTTCGCGCTTTGTCGAGGCGCACCGACGGCAAGCTCCGAGTCCTAGTCCACGATCGTACGAGCAACGCCAGCAGTTCCGCTTCCTTGCCGCGGCCGGACATGACCCTGCTTCGACCAGGGTTACTCACTTGGACGGCGGCGCCAGAAGAGATTCTATCCCTCTCCGATGCCTATCCGCAGCTTAGGGTTTCGTGGGCCGCGCCGCGCCGCGTACTCTTGGACGTTGCCTTACCGTTGGTACGCGCGGATGTGGTCCAGAGAGTGCGCGGATTGACCGGTCGCGGCGTAGCCGTGGGTATCGTCGATACTGGCGTTGATGTCGTGCATGCAGACTTGCGACGCGCGGATGGTAGCTCGCGAATTGCCTGGCTACTCGATTTGTCGCATCCTCCCACGGGCAAGCATCCGGAGCTCGAGCAAGAGTTCGGCTGCAATGAATCAACGACGCCCTGTGCCGTCTTCTCAAGCGCAGATCTCGACGAGTTGATTTCGAACGGCGTCGCGAATGACGAACCGCGCGATAGCTTTGGTCACGGGACTCACGTGGCTTCACTGGCGGCCGGCAATGGGCTCTCGAGCCCTGAACCGAAGTACGTTGGAGTCGCTCCGGAGGCCACGTTCATTGCCGTACGCGCAACGCGCGACGACAGCGGCGCCGTCGAGGATCCGGACATCTTGAATGCCGTAAAGTTTATCTTTGCGATGGCAGACAAGCTTGCCATGCCCGTCGTGGTGAATCTCAGCCTGGGCGGCGATTTTGGCGCTCATGACGGGACGAGTGAACTCGAGCGTGAACTGGAGAAATACGTCGGACCAAGCCAACCTGGGCACAGCGTCGTCGTGGCGGCAGGCAACAGCGGGGCCTTGTACGAATCGCCAATTGCTCGTTATCCATCGCCGGTCGGAATCCACACCGTCGCTCACGTCCCCCCGAAGTCGAGCGTGAAAGTCCCGATGATGGTCTCCGAGAGTGCAGATCCGAAATCCAAAAGTTACCTCTACGTCTGGATTGCGACGCGCCCCGGTGATTGGCTCAAGGTTGGGCTCGCAGACGAGGACGGAACGTGGATTGCCCCAGTCGATCTGAACGGCACGCGCGACAAAAAGGATCGCAGCGGTGACTACACCGCAACGATCCAGAACGGCGTGACGGAGAGTGACGACCCAAGTTCCATCGACCACTCCGGTGCGGCCGTTCTCATCGAGGGGCCATTCTCGAAGGAGAAAGTCTTTACGCTGCTACTCGAGGGATACGGAACAGCGAGCATCTGGCTGCAGCCTGCAGGCGGGATCGATCCGATGCTGAACGGCATGGGCGCGTTGGTACCGGGAGCGCAACGCGAGGGCACGATCAGTATCCCCGCCACTTCCCCTGCGCTAATTTCCGTAGGTGCGTCCTTGAATCGCGTCAACTGGACAGACGCGAACGGCGAGAACCAGCTCTCCCCGTACGTGTTTCTTTATGCGCACGACTATCTGCGTCCCAACACGGTGTTGCCATTCAGTTCTGGCGGACCGAATGCGGTGGATGCGCTCAAGCCCGACGTCGTGGCGCCCGGAGGATGGGTAGCGGGAGCAATGTCGTCACTTACCGATCCACGAACCCTGGTGGGCGAAAATGCAATGTTCGCGGGGAGTGCGGCCGAATGTGAATCTTCGAGCCAAGATTGCTTGGTCGTCGACAATTCTCACGCGCTCTCGACCGGCACCAGCATGGCGTCCCCAATCGTCGCGGGCGCCGTCGCGTTGCTGTTCCAAAGCGATCCGAAACTGACGCAAACCGAGCTCGCACGAGCACTGCGCGCTGGCGCGAAGGTGCCCGTACTGCGGGATCGTGGGGGCGCACAGCTTGGCGCTGGGTTGCTCGACGTGGAGAACGCGCTCGTTTGCCTGCAGGGCGTGGGCAGCAGCAATCCCGTTAATACCGAGAACAGCTGGATCGGGCTCGGAAACTCCTACGTGCACCCTGACCCGAAGTGGCCTTTCCCTGGTTTCGTCCATTTGCGCGACGCGAACGACACGCCCGTAGACATCCCGCTCTCTCGTCTGCAACTGCGTCTGCAAAACGGCCAGATCCTATCCGATCTGGTGCGTGAAGGGTTGGGGTTCTATCGCTTCACGGCCTCAGGCTCCGCGTTGACCGCGGGCCAAACGTTCCAAGTCGATTTGCTCGTTGATGGGACTACGCGGCTCTCGGCAAAGCGCGAGATTGCACTCGATGCAACCAGTGATCGCGAGCCACCCGCGGCGGGTAACGGCTGCAGTTTCACCCCTGCTCGTCAATCCGCCACGGGCCCGGTGTGGCTCGGCCTATTGTGGAGCATCGCAGCGTCAGCGCGCAAGAAGCGCGCATTTCGACGCGCCGAGAGCCGCAGCTAATGCTTCGGCGCGCGGTGCGGAACAGTTCCGTTCGAGTCGCGCGCCGAGGGACCCAAATTCGGAAGACTACTTTGCCGTCAGAGCGCCGCGGTAGATGCGCTCAATCGCGCGAGTCACCAGACTGCGCGGCATGACACGCTGCACGACGGAGGTAGCCCAGTTGCTTACTCCTGGGATAGCCACGTCACCGCGTGCGAGATACGCCTCAATGGCGTGTCGTGCGCAGGTGGTAGCGTCCATCATGCTGGCATGATCCGGACCAAAGGTCTTGGAAAGGCCAGAATAGTCGGACATCTCCGTTACGATTCCACCAGGGCAAAACACGGTGCAAGTAACGCCCGTTCCGCGCAGCTCCTCACGCAAAGCGAGGCCGAAGCTCATGACATACGCCTTGGTGGCACCGTAAACAGCCTGGTACGCCATTGGAGCGAAGCCGGCCATGCTCGACACCAGCATGATGCGACCGGGGATCTTACGTTCGACGAAGTGGCGTGCGATTCGCGATGCTAACAGTGTCAGACCAGTAACGTTGGTAGCGATGATGTTATGAATCGAATCAGCGCCTTGTTCGGTGAATTTCCCGAAGTACGTAATCCCCGCATTCAGGATCGCGCCGTCGAGTTGTCGCGTTGCGATTGCCTCTTCGAAGCAACGGTTAGTGCCCTCGGTCGTAGACAAATCGAGTGCAATCGGCGTGACCTGCGCCGATTGCACTGACTTAAACTCCTCGACTAGTCCATCGAGGCGCTCCCGACGTCGCGCCGCCACAATGACGTTCCCCGCTTGCTCACGAACAATCAGTCGAGCGATCTCTCGCCCCAGCCCAGCGGATGCACCAGTGACGAGCGTGGTAGTGTTTCGAAGCTGCATGCTCGGGTGCATACCTCGGAGGCTCGACCCGGACAACCCAAGCCGCCGGTACCCAACAAAACCACGCAAGACCGCGACGAACGGTTCATCAACTCACCGCCTCGGCGAGCCGATTTTAGATCCCGCGCTATCGCTATCAGGCGCGGCTGCGTCACTCCGCGCTCACGTTCAGACGCGGCTGCGTCACTCCGCGCTGTCGCTAACGATCATGCTTGCCGCGATCGGACGACGGCTGGCTGCGACGTCACCCCGTGATCATGCGCAACGAACTGCGGCCGCTCCCCGACGTCACCCGCGATCATGCGCAACGAACTGCGGCCGCTCCCCGACGTCACCCCGCGATCATGCGCAACGAACTGCGGCCGCTCCCCGACGACTACACTGTCGCGGCGACTCCGCTGCCCACCCCAGCTTCGACCGATCCGCAAGAAACGATTGAACAATTCCCATCGAATGCGGCCCCCGAAAGTTGATCGCATGCAAACGAGACGTCGTGTTAGCGTAAGACCGTAGTCATGATCGCACCCATTCGCCGCTCCTTGTCTGCGTTGTGTTTCGCGGTCACCATCGCTGCCGTGGCTGAACCCGCCTGCGCTGAGTCTGAGGAGGATCGTTCGGCTGCACGAGCCCTCGCGACTCAGGGGATTACGGCCCATAGGGAAGGTCGTTACGCCGAGGCGTTGGATCTATTCTCTCGCGCCGAGACGCTCGTGCACGCGCCGCCACATCTGCTCTACATGGCGCGATCGGCAGCAAAGGTTGGTCAGCTAGTGCGAGCGCGCGAGCTCTACCTCAAATTGACGCGCGAAGAGCTTGCCGCCAATGCACCCCAAGCCTTCCGCGACGCACAAACAGAAGCCCGCCAAGAGGTAAAGGCGATCGAGCCGCGACTCGCGAATCTAAAGATTATCGTCAAAGCACCTCAAGGCCTCACGTATAAGGTAGAAATGGATGAGAGAACCGTCTCCGCGGCGGTGGTCGGCGTGCCATTCCCAGCGGATCCGGGCCTCCATCGATTGAAAGCAACCGCACCTGGCTACGAGAGCAAACCGGTGGAGGTGAATCTAGTCGAAGGCGGACAAGGTCAAGCGGAGCTCGTCCTCGCGCCTACTTCGGCCGCGCCGAGCGGTGCAGGCGCGCCGGGCGGATTGGGCAGCACGGGCAGTGGGGTTCCCGCTCAAAACGCGCCCAATCCTTCTGTGATGCCGCAAGAACCCCCACGTGCGGAATCAGCCCCCCCAACGTGGATGCGTCCCGTGTCAGTTGCTGCACTCGGGTTGGGCGTTGTGGGTCTGGGCGCTGGGACATACTTTGGATTGACCTCGCGTAGCGAGCGGAAGGACGCAGATGATCTCGCCAACCAGTGTGGAAGTCCATGTCTCAAGAGCGACCCACTTGCGACGGGCATCGCGAACAAAGATGACGATGCGCGCAAGCACATGACACTTTCTATCGTTGGTTTCGTAGTCGGCGGCGTCGGGGTAGCAACTGGGGCGACTCTGTTCGTGCTGAGCAGCCGCCAAGGCACACAGTCTGCACGAACCATTGCGCCGTTCGTGGGGTGGGGGTCGGCAGGATTAAGCGGGACTTGGTAGTCCCTTTCGTTCGCCG
>JBLNFG010001231.1:0-4623 GCA_050263495.1 Myxococcales bacterium
TTTGGTACCGGTGAGTTGATCGGTGGTCGTCGGACGCGCGCCGTACACCGCTTCCGAACGTACCCGAGCGCCATGGCCGGGGCGATGGATTACGTCGGCACGCTGCGTAGGAACTTTCCCAAATCGTTTGCGGCGCTTCAGCGTGGGCATGCTGCGCGGTTCGTGCAGGCCTTGGTCGAGGAGCGCTATTTCACGGGTGACCCCACCGATTATGGGAAGGCAATTGCGAAACTGGCGGAGCAGTACGAGCGACGTTGGTCGGAGCTCGACTATGCCCTCGCCGAACCCGAATAAGCTACGTCGGTTTGGACTCGGTGAGGCTTCCTGAATCGGCTACGTCCGTCGGTCTGGACTCGGTGAGGCTTCCCCAATCGGTACTGCATTCTCGCTCGGTTCGAGCTTCGCGCCATGCTTGGCGGCGTAGCTCTCCGTGAATTCTGCACCGAACAGGAGGATTTGTGCCGAGTAGTATGTCCACAGCACGAGCGCCACAATCGAACCCGCTGCGCCGTACGAGGAACTGACACTGATTAGCGCCGCTGCCACTGATACGGCGCGAACGAATTCTCGTTACGCGCCGGGATATAGCGGTACTCGGTTCCGGTCCAACGCCAAGCGCCGCGCACACGTTGCTGCCCTGCCGGGGACGCGGGCGGCTCCCCGGGAGCGATCAGCGCCGGCGTGCCATTGAGTACCGACGTGGCGTTTTTGCGCGTGTCCGGTGGCGGGGGCGCGTTGAGCGTGGATTCGTTGCTCACCATGGGCTTGGCCATCGGAACGCACCCTGCCGTGGTCGCGCCGACGAAAACCAAAACAAGCCTCACACTGCGGACTGTGGCACGTTCCCGAGCGGTCTGCACGCCCGGTTGAACGGTTCCACGCGTCGGTTCGCCGCCGGTTTTGCGTGTGCCGCGACCGCCCGCCTGGCATGCGCATCGAAGCAAAGTCTGGAAAACGCGCTGTTCTCTCAATCCAGGTGCGTGCCTCTGGGCTTTTCGCAGCGCTTCGGTCTAAGCTCGGCGGGCAATGCAACGTGCCGTATCCTCAACAGTTCGCGGGTTCGTCGGGCTTGCCGCTTTGCTCGCCTGCTTCGAAGCACAGGCGCAGACGTATGGATTCGAGCGACCGACGACCCTTCCGGCGTTTGGACGTGATGCAACGAGCGCGCGGGACACGACCTCGGCCACGACGAACCCAGCCCTGCTTGGTTTCCTTCCTGGTCCTGAGTTGCGTTGGTCGAGCATGTATCTCGACGAGCGAGCGCGCGTCCCATGGCAAGGACATGCGGTGGCGCTTGGAACCCCAATTCCGTTCATCGGGTTGGGCGTCGCGTTGCGTCTCGATCTGATTAACCCACCGACTGCGACGCTACTCCCCAAATACGAAACCCTGACCTTCGGCATGGGCTTGCGCACGTCACGCACGAGTGCGTTAGGTTTCTCGTATCAGCATTTCTATAGTGAGTCGCGTACGCTGCACGGGCTCTCCAGCTGGAGCCTGGGTTGGACCGTGCGGCCCTGGAACGTGATTGGATTAGGGGTCGTTGGACACAACCTGAACTCGCCGAGCAACTCCTATGGATGGGGTCTCGATCCGGCTTGGGACGTCGCGCTAAGTATCCGTCCGTTTGCGACGGACGTCGTGGAGTTGGGATTGGTTGCGGGATATGCGTTTCCGCGCGATGCCAGCGATTACATGGTGCCGCGCGCGTCACTCGGTATCCACGTGCCACACTTCGGACAGATTCGCGGCGACGTGAGCGTGGTTGATCGCGCGGATCGTCGCGATTGGGTCGCAAGCGCGAACATCGCGTTCGATCTGAATGGCCCTGACGGCAGCCTGGAAGGTCGCGTGACGTCGGTCTTCGGCAATGGCTTGGGCGAGGACGCAAAGTATCGAGCGGCGAGCAATCTCGGGTTCGAGGTTGCGGTGCGTGGCTTGCGCGAGAGTACCGGTATCGACGTCCCGCACTTCGGGGTGTTGTTCAAGATTGAATCGACCCCCTCAGGGCGAAAGCACGTGGCCATGCTGCGTCGCCTGTGGTCGATTGCCGAACGAGAGCCAGCGGTGGACGCAGTGGTGTTCGAGCTGCACGCCGCGCCGGCGGAAGGCACCGCGCGCGCACAAGAACTACGCGATGCCATCACGTATCTGCGCGCGAACGGTAAGAAGGTCATGTGCCAGATTGACGAGGCAGGCGGCGCGGCGATGTACGTCTGTTCCGGCGCGGATCGAATCTTGATTCACCCTGCAGGCGGCGTGCACGTCATGGGCTTCTCGTCGACGCACTTCTACGTGAAGGGCCTGCTCGACAAACTGGGGATACGAGCCGATATTGTGCGCATTGGCGAGCACAAGAGCGCGCCGGAAATGTTCACGCGCGAAGGGCCCACGGCGGTCGCGCGAGCCGATCGCATCGAACTCATGCGTTCGATTGAAGGGCAATGGCTGCGCGCTGTCGGCGAGGGACGCAACTTGTCGCCCGCAGAAGTGGCCGCGCGGATCGCGCAAGGGCCGTTCTTGTCCTCGGAGGCTGTGCAAACCAAGCTGGCCGACGATTATGCCTACACCGACGAGATCGGCGACCGTCTGCAGCGACTGGTCGGACACCGGCTGCGGCTCGTCGAACGCCAATCGCCCCGAGCCTCCAACGATTTCGGCGCCTCCCGCAGCATTGCCATCGTTTACGTCGAGGGCGATATGACCAACGGCAAGAGCCAGATGATTCCGCTGGCGGGAATGCGAATGGCGGGAGCCGCTACCTTGTCCGAGACGTTGCAGAAGCTCCGCGAAGATCCGCGTGTCGGGGCAGTGGTGTTGCGCATCGACTCGCCTGGAGGAGCTGCCTTGGCCGCAGATACGCTCTGGCGCGAGATACAACTCTTGGCGCACACGAAACCCGTCGTGACGAGCATGGGCGCAGTGGCCGCGAGCGCTGCGTACTATATTGCAACGCCCACCCACCGCGTCTTTGCCAACCCGGCGACGATTACCGGCAGTATCGGGGTATACATGGGCAAGGCAGACGTCGCGCAGCTCCTCGAGAAGATCGGCGTCAATACGGACACCGTAAAGACAACGCCTAGGGCCGACGGGCAATCCATCTTCCGTCCCTACACCGATGAGGAGCGGATGGTGCTGCAACAGAAGGTAGCCCAGTACTATGACCTCTTCTTGTCGCGCGTTTCGCTCGGTCGCAAGATGACCAAAGAGGCCGTCGACCGCGTGGGACAGGGTCGCGTGTACACGGGCGAGCAGGCGATTCGGCACGGACTAGTGGACGAGTTGGGTGGGTTGCGTCAGGCCTTAGCGTTTGCCCGTCGCGTGGCGCAGTTGCCGGAAACGGCGCCCATTGACGAGTATCCACCACCGGAAAGCTCGTTCGTGATGCAGCTGCTCGGGTTGGATGGCTCGAAGCAAGCCTCAGCCCTTTCCGCATTACCGCCCCAGATGTTGGAAGTCGTGCGAGCCGTCGCACCCTATGCCGTGCACGAAAGCGATCGCCCAATGATGCGACTCGAGGAGTTCACCGGACTTCCATGACCGCGCCGCTGCTTGAATTAGAGGACGTGCGCATCGACAGTGGTGGTCGTTGCGTACTCGAGGCGCTCCATCTGAGTTCTTCTGGAGATCGGATTGGGCTACTCGGACAGGGAAGACCCATCTTCGATGCGCTGGCTGGAACGGCGGAGGTCGTCTCCGGTGAGCTGCGCGTCTCTGGAACGGATTTGGACCGCGCCCGTGAGTCTGCACTGTTCGGCATTGCTAGGCCCTGGAGCGAGCGCACGAGTGTCAGTTTGCGAGACGGGTTGATTGCCTCGGGATTGCTCGGCGGTTGTGCGGAGGCCGTGGCTCGTCAGCGCGCCGATCAAGCCCTCAATCTGCTCGGGATGGAGCAAATGGCGCGAACCAAGCTGTCAGGGCGCACGCGCGCTGAGCATTATCTCGCCGGATTAGCAGAAGCGGCGCTGTTCGAACCTCCCACGGTGATCATCGATTGGCCCATTGGGGTGCTTCCGGCAGAGGCATGGGTTCGTTACGGCATGGCACTCGCGCGACTCGTGCAACACAGACGTTGGCTAGCGTTCGTTCCGGCACCCGCACGCTTGCCCGTGGAGCGATCTTGGGTCGGCGCACTCGATCAGCTGCTGTGGATCGAGAATGGCCTGTGTCTCGAGCTTGGAGCGGGCTCGAGTGAGCGCGCCAAGACGCTGGTGGTCATCGAAGGCCTGTTCGACGCATTACCAGAAGGTTTGGAAGCAGAGGCAACGCCGGTGCAGCGCATTCGACTGTCTCGCCCCGCTGCAGACCACCAGACCGCCTTCGTCATTGATCTGCCGAGGGATGAATTCGGACGGATTCTAACCGAGCCTGTACTCTCTTGGTGCGACCGGCACGGGCTGCCGCTTTTCCGGCTTGATCCCCTTGACCGAGGCTTCTAACCCGTCATGTTCCCGCCACTGAGCGTTTTTCTATCCCGGATAATGCGATGCCCGACTCGAGAAAGACACTAATTCGCGCACGGCGCGTAGTCGTCAAGATTGGTTCCAGCAGTCTTACGGTGGACGATTCGGCCGCTGCACGGCTCGCCGAGGAAGTCGCCAGTTTGGTCGCTAAGGGCTA
>JBLNFG010001232.1:0-4041 GCA_050263495.1 Myxococcales bacterium
AGGGACGGTGTGACCAACGGACAACCAGCATGGGCGTCGTTTTAGCCCAGGCGCCGCGTCTTTGGGAACCTCAAGCGTACGCGAGCGTGCGCACGCCATCCCGCGTCTAGGTTTCGGCCAGGTCGACCCCCCCAATTACGCCTGGCTGCGCCAATCAGCGGCGCGGCCGGTTCGGCCCCACTTGCGGTTTGTGTTACTGCCTCACTCCCAATCTTGCCAAACACCCATTGGTCGATGTTGCTGTCGCGATGCGAGATCGACATCCGTGGCAGTCCATCGCCGAGCAGCGAATTCCGTGAATAATCTCGTCTGCTGTTCGGCTGGCAAAAAGATGCTTCGGCGGTTCTAGGGTATTGCTGGCTCTGTTCTCATCGGCGCCGCAAACGCGATTATTTTGCGTTTCGGTTTCCCTGCGGCGTACCAGTGCGTACGCTTCGCGATCTGAAGCGGCGGCGGGCAGCGTTGACTCAAGTGTTCGCTGTAGTGTCGAGGCAACAGCGGAGATGCTGCCCGCCAGGGAAATGAAGAACCAAGCCAGTGTGCGACCCGCAATCAACCACTCTGTGGATTAGGGATTGAAGTTCGCCTTACTCGTCGAGATTTGCCTAACTGTGGCGGGGAACGGCAATATGGGAGTTCGAGGCAGTAACGTTGAGCACTGTGAGCCTTAACGGGATCAGCGGCCGCGGAACGCTACCGCAACGGCCTCGAAGATCTCCCTTGCGCGTTGCAGACCGACCTCTGCAATTGCCGCACGCAGCTGACGTTCGACGTCCGTGCCACCGCCTGCAGCTGCACGCGGCGGACGCCCCACACCGCGCTTTGGAGCGAGCATTGCCGTTCCCTTGCCGCCAGGTTCACCCTTCTTGGCAGCAGCAGTGCGCAGGTTGTAGACGTGGTTGACGGAGATCTTGATGCCCTGCTTTGCGGCAGCTTCTACGATTTCCTTCGCAGACATGGATTCGGGCTGATTGCGGATGAAGTCCGCTTTCGCGCCAAACTTGCCTGTGACCTTCTTGCCTGTCTTCTTGGATGCCATTCAAGTACCTCTCTAATGATTCGCTCGACTGAAGGTGCCGACGGATTGTCAAATTTCGTTTGAACATTTCGGCAACACGCCGCTCGAAGACTCGTGGAACGGTGTGGTGTCAAACCACAGCTTGCCGTTCTACTGTGGCCATTACGCCCACTCGCCACCCAAGATAAGACCTAACATTCACTGTTGTGCTCCAATTTGGAGCGGAGAGGTGGTTGGAGGGGCCAGTCAGCTCAGTTGCTTGATTCGACGATGAGTCCCAGGGTGCTCCTTGACCGAGCGAAGCCCACAAGATAGATCATTAAGTCCAGAATTCCAGTACGTTTCTGTCCTACTTTCGCGAAAAAATCACCTAGGTCACCTGATCCCACATCTGAGCCCAAAGCGTGGGTAAGCGAATGCATAAAGCGCAGCGGGCGGGATTCACAGCCCAATGTGTCGCCCGTTGGTGTTGCCTACCACCACTCGTGGGCAAGGCGCTACCCCCAAGCAGCCCAACGCGCAAATTCGTTGTGGTGGTGCCAATCGAGCGAGTTGCGTGCGCGGTGTTCACATCAGTCTCACTGACAACACTTTTAGCGCCTCTGACTCGGGGGCAAACATGCTTGCAGGGTTGCTGACCCTCACTTCTACAGCGAGCAGGCAATGCTCTAGTGCAATAGTGGTGCTTACGCACGATCTCAGCAGCCCCTCAACGTGCCGCGTCCGTAGAATTCACAGATTTTGCGGAAACTTAGGGTTGTGATTCACGCGCTCGCCTGCCGGTCACCGTTCGTGCCTCGAGCTCAGTGATGCCCCGCGTGCTCGGCTGTGTAGGGAAGATTCGTCGAAAACTGGGAACCCAGCGGACACTGTGGCGACCTGACGCTTCCTCAAGTTTGGTAGATGCTTGACCTGAAGTGACGAATATTTCGAATGGAGTGAGTGTCTCGATGGGATTCCCTCGGGCCGGCTCGCGGCGCAGAGCGTGGGGGCGAGTTATCTTTCACCCGTAATAACGCCCTGCCAGCGAGCGACTGAGTAACGGATCTGGCTTTTCCCACGCACCATTGGCCCTCGGAATGCAGAGCCGACGCTCCCGTGTAGTTTGTATCGTGCAGGATTGAAACCCTTCAACAAACAAGTGCAAATCACGGCACAAAAAAGTCCCAATTGAGCCTACTGGGCGAGCCGCGTTCATTGGTGTGCCGAGTCTAGGGAGTAGATTCACCACGTTTGGAACCAGGTCGCGACACGGCAACTCTGGGAAAGTGTGGTCAATTGCTGCCCAATGGACATCGGAGGTCTCAGCCGAACCTTGCGTCGGGCCCAGTCGCTCGACTCCCTATCGATATCGATAAGGGAAGGTCAACCTCCGATCGAGGATCCATGTATCCCATCGATCTGGGCTACCGCACCGAACCAATGCCCGTGCTGGCGAGTGCCCGCGGCGGGGCGAATGGTATGCCGCGGGCTCACTTTTCCGTCAGAGTTTGTTTGCGATACGAGGAGGTATCTGGGTTCACTGCTCGACAGGCACTCCTTATTAACAAACGTATTTCGCAGCGAGGTCCGGACGGCGACTGCTCCTCGCAGGACCTGACGCTTTCAACCTATTGATGCTCGAAGGTTGAAACAGCGTGGCGCGCTTAGGCACCTCGACAGGATCGGCGGGCGAGCCAAGACTCATTCTTCCGCTCCCCGCGCGGCAGCCGAGGTGTACAGTTAGAAAATTACACAATCGTGGGATCGGGTTTAGTGTGATGGGTTCTCACCGGAAGCGACCTTCAGCGGCGTTTCTCAGCGGGTTTCCGCGCCGTGTGCAGGCCTTGCCAGTCGTTTGACGATTTCATGGGCTGGAGCCGTCCAAAGCCCAGTGTGCTAAGCCTAAGCCCCCAGGAACAGTGATCAGATTTGAAGATCAGTCGAGAGAACTTCCATCCGCGAGCCACCGCGGCAATCTCGAGCAGATACGGCCAGGTTCTGCACAGGTTCTCTGCGCACTTCCTGTTTGTGATCCTGTCTATTGCTGGCCTGCTCTGGCCTGCTCAAGCTGGTGCGCATTGTCTTAAGACCAGCTGCGAAGTCACTCCAACGCCAAGAAACTGCTCCGGAACCGTTGATGCGAACGGCTGCAGTAACGAGGGCTTCCCACTGCATTGGGGTAGGCCGTGTCTTGCCGTTTCCGTTCAACGGGATGGCTCCTCGCGTAGCCAGTTAGCGTCGGAAGCCGTTGAGCAAGTCGTGTCTGCAGCGTTTGGTAAGTGGGCCAGTGTCGCCTGCTCGGACGGGCGTCATCCAAACCTACGAGTCGAATCATACCCTCACGTCACTTGCGACGCCGTGGGTTATAGAATCGACGGTCCCAACCAGAATCTATGGGTCTTCCGGGATGAGCCCTGGATGCACGAGACCGGCATCGGAAGCGCGATCGCCCTAACTGTTCTGAGTATTAAGGTGGAGACAGGCGAGATCCTCGACGCCGACGTCGAACTGAACTCGTATGACTACCAGTTCACGACGGGAGACGCATCCGTTGGTACAGACTTGGCGAGCATCGTCCTTCACGAAGGCGGCCATGTATTGGGGATCGGGCATTCGCCTTGGCAGACCAGCACCATGGCAGACGGGTACCATCAGGGTGCTTTGGAACCTCGGACTCTCGAACAGGATGATATCAATGCGATTTGCGCGGCGATGCCACCGGGTCAGATGCCAGACAGCTGCGATCCAGAGCCGCGCGGTGGATTCTCGACGCAGTGTGAGGTGGAGCAGCGGATGGGGTGCGCTCTGGTTCGCACTCCGAGCAGTTCGGGCCCCAGCCTGTTCCTGCTGCTGATACTTGGGCGAATCTTCCGAAGCTATCGCGCCAAGCAAATCCGGCCTAGCTAGTCGGCGCCGCGCACGAAACCGGCGCCAGATCCTCTAAGAGGGGTTCGGGTAGCTTCGTGGCCGCGCCGCCCTAACCAAAAAAGCATTACGCGGCGTGATGATCCGTGGGGCCGTTGACTGAGCGCTTGCACTCA
>JBLNFG010001233.1:0-5214 GCA_050263495.1 Myxococcales bacterium
TGCGCTCAGCATCCGAAGAGTGTGGAAGCTAAGCCTCGCTATGGTCGAAACGGCGAGGAAAACGTATCGACAGAAGGCTGTGATTTCACCGAAGGCGCACTCGCGACGAAGAAGCACGCGGCAGGAGCGTCGCAGAGTTCGGGTATGCAAGACATCCTGATCGCACCGGCGGAACTGTTGCAGGGCAGCGGTAACAATCCTTACGCCGTCTGCAGCAGAGGACAGCACTGCTTGGTGTACGGGATAAATCCCGGGTCAATTGACTCCGTGAGGCCGTACACGGTGGGCCACGTCCAGGCGGATAACTCGAACGAAGCTGAGCAATTGAGACTATTCCCGGAAGCCTACGGCTTTCGTTGCGTGACCGAGAAGTAGTCAGGAGCAACGACGATGAACAAGAGTATTACCGCGATTGCGCTTGTGGCAGTGGCTTCGGGCTGTGCGTTTGCAGATAACGGGACACACGACGGATTCGAGAAGGTCGGGACGGCTGAGCAGGCCACGACACTGGGCGCGTCAGGGCGCAGTGTTCCCTATCCGGTCGTCCGCGAGCTAACGGATTCAGGCGAGATAGTTGACCAAATCGATCCGACCACACAAAAGCCAAGAACCGCTTGGGACGGAACGTATACGGAGCTTCTGATTGCCGACGAGTACGCAAAGTGCGTCAGTGAGGTCTCTGGCCTCGATGTGCCTTACGTGGAATTCGAAGACGCCTACCCCAACCTTGCCGACTCTGGGCCGGCGCTGGAACGTGTCCAGCTCAGTATTCACTCCGGGACGTGCCCTCGTTCCCAGTACCGAAGTGGTGGCACTATCCGCTATCCCGTCGACGCGATTGAGTGGGCGCTGCGCCGCGCGGATCCGCTATGCAACGTGGACCCGTCTACAGGCGAGCACCGGGCAGCACTCGAACTACCCCAACTAGATGCCAAATCTGTCCTAGGGAGTCTGGTTAGGTGGCAGAAGGGATATCCCGAGAAAGTGCCTCCCGTGCCGGGTCACGCTGGATTTACGCTGGCGCCGTCCATGGATCCAATTACCGTGGAAGAAGCATACAATTTTGTCTATCGGGGCAACATCGGGGTCTGCTTTGCTCAAAGGCTGAACGAGCTTCTTGAGAGTCCAGAGGCATTTACCGTCAGTTCTCAGGAGCACATGCTCTTGCTCGGTTTGGTTCAAGAGCGCGCTCAGGATGCGATGATGAAGCTTGGGTACCTTCTCAAGCTATCTCAACGCGATGCGCAGGACATCCCCACAAGCAACTTGGGTGGAGATGCGTCGGTCGGCAGCAATACGGGGGCCTATCTTCGTTTTTGGCTCGACTCAACCAATGCAGCGCCCATTTCAGCAATCCGCAATGCCTTCTTGCGAGCTGTCGCGTTAGCCACCGCCGGCACGACTGCGCTTGCCAGTTACTTGGAGCGCCAGGCTGGTGCCCGGTGGACTTCGGCCGCCAATGCGACTGGGTTCGAGCGAGATTGGGGGGCGAGATCAGCGAGAGGTAGACTCATGAATCTCGTCTTTGGCGGAGGGGCTCTTGTCGATTTATGGAACCTAGAGTCGGACTGGGTGATGGACGGGTGGTTCTCGCCCGTGGAGGGCGCGACGAACGACCCGGTCGTGCAAGTATTGTTCGATTTAGCAAGGCAAGGCGATGCTCTGTACTTTCACAAGATTACCGATCTAAGTGGGACGACCCTAGATCCCTTGAGTTGGGAAACATTGTATCTCGAAACAGAGCTCGGCCTGAGGACCCGACAGTGTCGGAATCAAGATCCTACCCAATGCACTCGAGAAGCATTGCGACCTGCGCTTCCGTCGCCAAGCGATCCCAACGCATTTCGACTCAAAACCGTTTACGGTATCACTTTGGAGCATGCGAAGCAGCTCTCCCAGATGCTCTACGCCGCGGCGGTTCGAGAAGACTTCATCCCGGGATCCATTACTCAGCGTCCTCTGTTTGGTACGTTTCATTTATCGGGTGTACATTCCGAGTCTCCACCTGGGAACCGTATAGGCGAAACCGGATGGATCAAACTCGACAAAGACACCGTGCTGTTCCAGTACGCGCTAGAGGATCGGGCTCAATGGGGTAGCACTGTATGCTCGCCATCTGTTCCAACCTGGGACCACTTCGGCTACTGCACTTCCGTCTTTCTCAACGAGCCGGAAAAGCACAGCCGACTGGGTGCTCTATCGGCACTGGCATTTGCGCGCGAAGTCCTGTTTCAGCAGTCAGCGGTGTCGGATCCTCAAAGCGATTCCGAAATCGCTGCAGCCCTGAAGAGCGTGGAACGGCTTACTGGGCGTACAACGGCCATACGTCGGCAAGACTCGGTCGAGTTGATACAGCCAGAGGCCAACGAGGCACCCGTCCTTGTCAACATGCTGGGAGTCGGCTCCAGTCCGGGGCTGAGGACGTCGGCAAAAGATCCAAAGTACGTTGCCGCGAACGGATTGACGGACCGCAAGAAACTGGACGAAACTGCCGGAATCCCATTTCAGGCTCGCTCTACCGGCGTGCATGCTGCTTCGAGGTTGGCCAAGATGACGTGGGTCGGTGCCATTGGCAATCCCTGGCCTGGCAATTCTGCGCTCCTTCTACGATCGAACGATGGCAGCTCGACCAAGTACACCTTCCTATCTGAAACGAGGCCGAAAGCGCCTTTCAGGTACGTGGATCCGACCTCCGCAGTGAGCACGGAAGGATGGTTCGTGGATCTGGTACAACGAAACACAGCGGTCGAATCGACCAATTGGTCTGAGCCGGAGTACGACGGATTTGGCGTTCCACGCCATTGGGTGCCGCCAGCGGACGCTTCACTGATGGGTGGTACTGTAGGCGAGGAATCCTACCAGTACCTGTTGCGGAGTGCGAGGAGTGCCGCTGAAGAGGCAACTTCAGCCGTGAAGACAGCCATCGACAAACTTGCGGAGGAAGCAAGTGACAGCGCTGCGCTTCGAGCAGCGGAAACGCGCGCTAGTGCAATCGCAAGTATTGAGCGAGAGGGGCTGTGTGGCGCCACAAGCGATTGCGAATTCAGTATTCAAATGGTCGACCTATCGTTCCCCAATAATTCGAATCCGTGTAGCCAAGTTCCGAGCGATGGTGTTGGTACCTGCAAGCAATTGATTAGCGTTTACGATAGCAGAATTCCACCGGTCGAACTGCCAGAACCAGTCGTCACAGCCTTACAGACAAAGTCCGAGCGCTACACAGCTGCAGAGTACGGCGGCACGGAACTTCAGAAGGTGTTGCTGAGGATCTGGAATGCTGCCCGGCTTCTTCAGGAGACACGCGACCAAGCCGCGAAACTGGCTGTTGCCGCGGGTCATGAGAAAGCCGCCGGAGTCGCGGCCGTGAACTCAGCGGCGGCGGAGTATGAAGCGATTGACGCGGCGCTGAAAGTACCCGAGGCGACCCTCGAGCTGCAGCTTCGCATGGCTCTCGATACAGCTCAGAATACTGTGAATGCAGCCAACCAGGAGGTTGCGCTCAAATCAAGCGGTGCCTCGGACGGCTGCTTCTACTTCACCAGCATTTGTTTCGCATTGTGCAACAATGCTTCGTGCAGCGAACTGCGGGAGATTTGCCCGAGCAGCCCCCTTGGTATGCGGGAGTCGTTCGAGCATTGCGCGACAGCAAAATGCTATAGCCATGAGGGTGGAATACCGGCGGGAGAGGCACAGATTGCCCAGTGCCAGGCTGTCGCGGGTATCTATATGGACGCAGTCATCCAAAAAGACCTCGCGGAGGCAAACCTCAACTCGTTGCGCCAGACCTTCTCGACCTACTTTCACGATGACACGGATTATGGCGAAAAGACTGCACAGTTGGCCAGCGCCAGCGCCAGGAAGACGGCGGCGCAGTTGCAGAATGGCAGGAACCTAAGCCAATCCGAAGTCCAGTCGAGTACTCAGCTTTCCGTTATCGAGCAAGCCGTTGGAGAGCTGAAGGCCGCAGTTGTCGAGTGGCGACAATTGAAGACGAGGCTTCGAGAGAGCGTGACGCGTGCCGATTTGGAATCCAAGCTCGCGCGTGACTCCATGGATTCGAGCGTGGGTATACGCCGGAAGTATCGCAGCTACGACTTGTGGCGCGCGCGAGCGTTACTGGAAAGCGCTCGGCGTTTAGCCAACGCAGCTCGGCGCAGCATTGAGGCACGCTTCGTTGTTGAACTTTCGACATTGCAGACAGAACAGGCTTTCGTGTCTTCGCCTTCTACATGGGTCGACGAGGTTTATGAGAGCGACTTGGACGCCCCTGCAGTGGTCGGGCTGTCGCAAGCACCCCGAATCGAGGGGACGATTTATCCGAACAAGCTGGTCGATTACGTGGGCAACCTGGAGCGATTTGTTCAGGGGTATACCGTTACTTATCCAACCTCGATATCGCTCCCGGACACGGAAGTAATCACACTGGGTGCTCCCGAACAGGTCCGCAAGGCTGTTGACGGGGCAGGAACACTCTCGCCCGACGTAACTGGCTGGCGATTCTACTGCGCGAACATGGATACCTGGATTGCTCATCCGGGGCTAGGGCAGCTTCCGCTGACTCAACGGCTCGATACCGCCTGCAATGGGAGGGCCCCAACTCTAGCCAGAATTGGGTTCCTTCTCGATCCATGGGGCAGCTTGAACGGCGCCTGGACGCGTCCCCAATATACCGATCGGCACAACGTCAGATGGCGTCGACTCGCAGTCAATCTCGTGGGCACGGGGATTCGCGACTGCTCGAAGTCAACTGATTCGATGAGCTGCTACACGAATCCGTACGTTCGGTTCAACTTACTGCATGCGGGGCCTTCTTGGCAGACGAACTACAGCGGCGAATGGCGCGCTCTCGACATCTCCACGGCAAGCATTGAAGGTGGCAAAGCACTTGCAGCAGAGGAGTGGCTTGAGCCCGTCACGAACAGTTGGAACATGCCCTACGTCTCCAACGTAGCGCGTGGCGAGCTCTTTGGGCGGCCCGCCGCAGGCAATTACGAACTGGTCCTTGAGATTACGCCGGACGTGCGTCTCGATCGCATCGAGCGAATCCAGCTTCTGGTCGAGCAAGACTACTGGGTTAAACAGAATGGCGGGCGAGGCGTGTATGAGACAACGCAGGTACCCTCTACCGGCAGTGGCGGGTCTACAGGCACAGGTACCTCCACGAGCATGCCAAGTTCAGGTGGCACGACCGGTAGCGGTGGCGGGACAGGTGGC
>JBLNFG010001234.1:0-9967 GCA_050263495.1 Myxococcales bacterium
TGACGCGGTTCCTGCAGCCGTGCGCGAGCAGCTACAGGAGAGCCTGGTGGTTGTGCACGGAGGGCTCGCCGCCAACGTTGGCCCAATCCTGGAGATGGTCACGGAAAAGTTCCTGCTCGGAACAACTCGTGAGTGGGAAGCGCGCATGGAGCTGCTGGGCAGTTACGAGCGGATCTTGTCCTGCCTACGGACGGGTGACATCCGTGAGTTCGGCCGCATCACAACATCGGCGTTTCAAGGACCGCTGCAAGCCATCGTGCCCTGGGTGTCCAACTTCTACACCGAGCGACTGATTGCTGGCGCTCGTGAGGCATTTGGCGAACGCTTCTGGGGCTTCTGGATGATGGGAGGCATGTCAGGCGGTGGTATGGGGTTCATCTTTGATCCTACGGTTCGAAGTGAAGCCGAGGCCGCAATGCTGACTCTGATGCGTCACGAAAAAGCGTCGCTAGAACACAGCCTGCCGTTCGCGATGGATCCTGTCGTGTATCGGGTCGCCATCAATGAGAACGGAACTCATGCGGAACTGCGGCAGGGCACAGAGGCGGTGCTTTCGGCGGAGTACTACCTGTTGATGTTGCCACGGTGGCTGCATGACGGCTCGCGGACATTCTCGCCCTCGCGGCGTCGAGAGCTCGAGGCATTTTCTTCCCAATACTTGTCGGGGCCTCAAGCGGAGTTCGTCGGCAAATCGATCATTTCTCGACTCTTCCCAGCCTCGCCGTCGCAGCGCGCCAATCACGAATCTCTCGACGAACTGCTGGACAGAAACGGGTTCGATCGGGAGCAACACGAACGAGTTCGGTCGGATCTCCTTGCGGGTCGTATTGGCTTAATGAAGAATCGCCTTCCGGCCGACACTCTGATCGAAGAGATCCGTCCCGGCGACGCGGCCAGCGCCGAAAGCATTGCCCCAAGCGCCATCGACTTGGGCCGCAAGGCTATCGAGCGAGGCGAGGTTGCCGTCGTTACACTCGCCGCTGGTGCCGGTAGTCGATGGACGCAGGGCGCTGGCACCGTGAAGGCGCTGCATCCTTTCGCAAAACTCCAAGGCCGCTTTCGCACGTTTGTTGAAGTACACCTGGCCAAGAGTCGGCAAGCAGGAAGGGTGTTCGGGCTCGTGCCCGCGCACGTCTTCACCACGAGCTACTTGACCCATGCCCCTATTCAAGCACTTCTCCAACGCGAACATGACTATGGGCTCCAGGGACGGGTCATGCTTTCCCCGGGGCGCTCGATTGGGCTGCGCTTCGTGCCGACCGCGCGCGATCTAGCGTTTGCCTGGCAAGCCCAGCACGAGCAGAAGCTCGAAGAGCGTAAGCAGAAAGTCCGCGACAGCGCGCGCAAGGCGCTCATTGATTGGGCCGTGTCCGCGGGGGAGGCCTCCGATTATCGCGATAACCTACCACTCCAATGTCTACACCCGGTGGGCCACTGGTACGAGGTGGCCAATCTATTGCTCAACGGCAGCCTGAAACAGTTGCTCGATCGTGAGCCGAATCTCAAGTACCTTCTGCTTCATAATATCGATACGCTGGGCGCCGCACTCGATCCAGTATGGCTAGGAGCACATATCGAGAGCGGCGCGGCCCTGAGCTTCGAGGTCGTGCAACGCCGCCTCGAGGACCGCGGAGGCGGGCTAGCGCGGGTAGCTGGTCGCCTCCGGTTGGTGGAGGGCCTGGCGCTCCCACGGGAGGAGGACGAAGCGCGTCTGAGTTGTTACAACTCATTGACGACGTGGATCTCAATCCAAAGCCTGCTCTCGCTGTTTGGTCTGACACACAGCACGCTTTCAGATCCACTCGCCGTCAGGCACGGTGTCAGAGCGCTCGCTGCCAGGCTGCCAACCTACATTACATTGAAGGAAGTCAAACGGCGCTGGGGAAACGCGCAGGAGGACGTCTTCACCGTAGCCCAGTTCGAAAGGCTGTGGGGAGACATGTCCGCGGTTCCAGAGGCTCGCTCGAACTTCTTCGTAGTTCCTAGAGCAAGAGGGCAGCAGCTCAAAGACGTCGCGCAGCTCGACGGTTGGGTTCGCGACGGGTCGCGAGACTTCGTGGAAGCCATGTGCGACTTCGAACAGGGCACGCGCGACAGCTAAAGCCCGGGCGTGCGCTGGCGCGCGGCCGCTACCACCGGCTGTTTATGCTCCCCGTGCTTTGCGAGGCAGAGCTCCAGCTGTGGTGCCGAACAGCCACAGCTCGCCGACGGTCTGCAACCCGAGCGGCCGCAGCTGCCAAGGTTCATAGACCTTGCCGGAGAGGAGATCTCGCATCGCTCCCGTGAGGAATCCGAGGAGCAGGGCCAAACCAACTGCCACACCGGAAACGGTCCATCCGATTGGGCTGGTTGGCTTCCGCGGAGCTTCAGGTTGTTCGATCACAACGAGCATTCGTTCCATGGCTACCTGCGCCGTCGTGAACTGCTGTCGTGCCGATTCCAACCGCTGCATGGCAGAGGTGTACTTGTCGGTTGCCGTTCGCACGCCTGCCAATGCTGCGGCGACAGTCGGATCGGATTCTTCCCGTTCCCGTTCCCGCTCTTCGCTCAGTCCAAGTGCTCGCTCGCCTGTAACTGGCGCCGCAATCCGAACGTTTGATACGTCGCTCCTTCCATCACCTGAGCCATGTGGGCTTTGTATCTGACTCAGCAACTCCGCTCTTGCTTGACGCAATTGCACGAGCTCCGCCGGCGGTTCAGCAGCGGCCTTGACGAGATTTCCGTGCTGCACCAGCATTGGGTGCTCCGCTCCGTACACGGTCTTTAGCTCCGATAGGCGCGACTCCAGCTCGGCTTGGCGACGACGCCAAGGCTGTTCAATAGCTTGAATTTTGGCCTCGAACTCCGCCAATCGAGCAGATAGACGCGGCTCTGGGGTTGCCAGCGCGCCAGCCCGCGACTCATCTGGACGTTCAACGCGAGGCCCCGGGCTAACCGCCGCGACAGCTCCAATAGGCTTGAAGCCCGCCTTCTCCCGAGCACGACCCAATTCGGCGGCTGCCGGCTCGATCGCGTCGCGTGCGCGCTCGACTTGCTCCTCGAGCAGACCGATCGCAGACAGGTACGTAGCATTCTCTCGCCTCTGCAGAATATCGATCAACTTCTGCTGCGCATGCTTCGCCAAGGTCTCCGACATTCTCGGGTCGTTCCAGATCACCGAGATACTTACGATGTTCTTGTCGCGGTCCGGAAACATGTTCGTTGCGAGCATTTTCCCGAGCGCCTCCCGCTTGTCGTCCCGCGAGGGTTCCCCGAGCACCGCCGCCACAATTGCATCCTTCAACCGGAAGGGTAGCGTGCGCGTGGCCTCCCAATGCGGAATGAGATCCACTTCGTCGACAAGCGCCTCGAGCATGGTTTTCTGCATCAACAACTCGAGCGCTCCGCTCAGCGGATCCATGTTCGAAAACGCGCGCTCTGGACTGCTCAAAACGGTGACCTTTGCGGCGCTCTCATCCAGCATAATGCGGGACCTGGAGTGGTACTTACGAGGGATGAACTGCGCCAGACTCAAACCGACCAACAAGATCGAAGATGCAACGAAGATGCTTAGCCAGAGATGTCTTCGCGCAGCCCGAATAGCGAAACCGAATAGTTCGGATGCGGTTGCCGCTCCGCCCGAGTCGGCGTTGTCCTCGAATTGCTGAAGCTCTGGGTTCGATTCGGACCGATTCTCGCCGTACGACATAGGCACGCAGCCAAATCTAGCACCGCCAGCCTCCGTCACTCACTGCTCATTTGAGAAATTACTTTTGAGAAGTATCAATGGCAATTCGCCACATCGTTGCATCGTGCCCCTTCAGGTCCAGCCTGTTATCAACGGCGCACCTATCGAAACGAAGACGCGCAATTGCACGCTCCTAGAGCGCACTGCTCGCTCTCTGCACATCCTCCGCTGGGGTAAAACACCACAGGCGAGTGGGTGTTGAACGCCTAACTGGGGTCACCGCTCGGCAATTCACGCTCTCGGTTTCTGTTGCGCAAGAGTTCGATGACGTATCCGATATCTCCGATCGACTCTACGCGTAGCAGCAGAGCGAGGGCAGCGTAGGCACCGACATCAATGATTAGGCGAAGGTCGCCAAGCCCCCGCAACTGCCAATGGATAGCGACCACCATCAACGCCACTGCTAGAGATTTCGCGACCGCCAACAGGGCTCGGCGGTCCACCGCAAGCTTGCCCAAGAACCATAGAAAAAGAGTAAGCTGGAAGAGCTCCATGCCGATCACACCGACTGCCGCAGCTACAGCGCGACCACCTGGTCCAGTGTCGGCCAGAAACTGTGTAGCGCTCAACATGAGCACGGGTTGAACTACGATACTGGTCAGACTGATCACTGTTACTAGCCACGGTCGGTCTAGCAGAATGAGGCCCGTGGTGAGGAGGATGCACGCATAAGTCGCAACGAGCATCGGCGCTAGGATCTGCAGGCTTCGTGCGGCAGGCAAGAACGATACACCGAACGCGACTCGAACCAATAGCTGCGAGCTCAGGGCAATCAGCAGCGTCACCGGTACGGTAATGACCAGGCACGCTTCCAACGCACGGCGCAGGATGGAGTAGAACTCCTCTCGGGAGCGGTGCTTGGCTCGTGCCAGAAGCGGCATCAGAATCCACCCCAAGACCGGAGTCAGAAACATGGCAAGAGCCGCCAAGTTGCTGGCTGCACTGTACCAACCGACCTCCACACCGGGCGACACAAACTCGAGCAAGGTGATGTCGAGTTTGCTCACCAGCGTCAACGCGATCGCATTGGCGAAATACGGCAGACTCGCCCGGATGACTCGGTAGGTTTCCGCGCGATCAACGCGCCACCGCAATCCCACCGCGTGGCGTGCCGCCCGCCATAGAACCACGTTTCGTAGGACTTCAGCGACCACTGCGGGCGCGGCAAGCCACACCAAGGGCACCCGCCATAGGATTCCAACGGCAATTCCAATTGCCCAAACCAGCTTCGATGCGACATTGATGCCCGCTAACACACCAACGCTAGCTGATGCTCGAAGCATCGACGACAGCAGATTTCCGAAAGCGATCAGGTACTGACACGCAGCAAACATCAGCACCAACTGAAGAGTGTGCAGCGGACGGTGCGTAACGATCAACACCGTCGTCATAGCCGCAATCAGCACTGCCCCCAACACGGTGCGAACAATGACGGCGCCGCCGAAAAAATCCGAGGCGTGCTCAGGTCGTACGGGCACCTCCTTTTGAACGTATGTCTCGAGCCCGAAACCAACAAACACAAAGAAAGCCGCCGCGAAACTGTCCGCGAAGTTGTAGTTGCCGAATGCGACGGGTCCGAGGTGCCGTGGTAGCTGAATTCGCACGACCAAGGCCAAACCCCACGTCGCAAGCAACGAAAGGCCCAATTTCACGGTGTTCTGCGCCGCAATCGCAATATCGGAGGCCTTGCTGCCTCGATAGTCATGCGCGGTCGGGTTCTCTTCGATCGTGGTCACCTGGACCCATTTCGTGTTAGCGAGGAAATCATTCGATAGCGTGTCGACGCGCTTTGAACAAGTGGTCGCCGTTCTAGGCTTGTGCTTCGTGGCGCCTCGACCCCTTGTCGCTTGGCGGATCAATCCTGCTGCCATTGGGCCCAAGCGTAAAGCCCAAGGGAGCTTTGATCATAAGTCACCGACCGCACACGGCTCTGACTATGATTGCCGAATGAACGCCGCACTGGTGCATGTTGCCACTGCCGACCATGCCGCACCGCAAAACGCACCTATTCGCCTCGCGTGTTCTCGTTCACAGGGCTCTGCCCCTCGCACTTTGTTCTGCAATTGCTGAGAGCACGCCTATGTTTCTCCTGTATACTCAGCAGTGCGAGTGGCTACCTCTGCTGTGATAATTGGGAATCCAAGCGCGCGAAGCGGCGCCGGGACTGCTCTCTCAATTCCTTCGCTGGATGGAATCCGAGCACTCTCATTCGCGATCGTATTCGTATCGCATGCAGGGCTGGAGGCCGTGGTACCGGGCGGCTTTGGTGTGACGGTATTCTTCTTTCTATCGGGTTACTTGATCACCACGTTACTGCGTAAAGAGTGGCAAGAACACGACACCATCAGCTTCCGGGCCTTCTATTTTCGTAGAGTGCTGCGCATCCTCCCTCCGTTCTATATCGTATTGCTCGTCGCAATTAGCCTAACGCTGGCAAACCTTTTGCCAGGTGAACTTCGAACATCCTCCGTCGCCGCACAAGCGCTGCACTTCGCGAACTACTGGATGGCAGCTCGCGGTTCCGACGGATTTCCGCCGGGCACTGGCGTCTATTGGTCCCTTGCCGTCGAGGAGCACTTCTATCTGCTGTTTCCGGGCTTCTACTACCTTTTGCGGCGTGTTGGACTGAGTTCAAGACGCCAAGCGCACGTATTCTGGATGGTTTGCGGTCTCGTGCTGTTGTGGCGCGCCGTGGTCGCGTTCTCGTTCGAAAACCCGGCGCTCTGGACTTTCGTCGCGACAGATTGCCGGCTCGACTCGATCCTGTTCGGCTGTGCAATGGCGGTGTACAATAACCCTTTCCTGGATCCGATGCGGTCAGACACGGCAGAGCGACAACGCCGCATCTGGCTACCGCTCGCGCTAGTTGGACTGCTTGTCTCCATGGTTTGGAGAGATCCGACATTTCGCGCCACTCTTCGTTATACGCTACAGGGCGTCTGCTTGTATCCAGTCTTTGTCGTAGCTATCCGTTACCCGAACTGGAAGTGGATACGGTGGCTCAATCTGGGATGGCTGCGCCAAATCGGGGCTATGTCGTACTCGCTCTATCTGGTCCATCAGATTTTGCTGGTAGCAGTCGAGTACCGCCTACCGACGTTGAGCCCGTTGGTGCGCGCAGCTCTAGCCTTCGCGTTGGCAATGCTGTTCTCCCAGGCCCTGTTGGTGTTGGTTGAAAAGCCGTGTGCCAATCTACGAAGATCCTGGCTCCGGAAACCGGTTCCTGCCGCATAGCCACCAACATCGTTCAAGGGCCAGAGCGAAGCCGAGCAGAGCGCAAATCAGCGCGCCAGACCAACCCCAATGGCAGTTCAGGCCGCAGCACTCCCCAGACGCCCTGATGAGGTTGGTTTTGCCCCTCTTGCTCCGGGCGCCTGGCTGTTTGGCGGTGCCATAGCGCGAGTGTGAACCGCCATTCTGCTCGCCGCAGCTAGCGCAACGCCAGCCAACATGTTCCCATTCCACGCTATCACACCCATGTCCCCATAGGCCTGCTGCCCATAGATCACGAACTCACAGAGTGCCACGGCAGAGATAACGCGTTCAAGAGGAGTTCGCGAGTAGTGGTATGCGCGTGCCCCCAAGAAGGCGCCAACAACGAACACGAGCCACACCCCAGTCGAGCCTACAACGCCCAGAAATGCCCAAATCCCGAGCACCATATTGTGCGGAATGTATCGGTAGACGGAGAACGCTTCGGCAACACTGTACGCGACCGAGACCTCGTCGTATTCATGGCCCCAGCCTCGACCTAATAACTTGTTCTTACTCAGAGTAATAATTAGATTGTAGTTTTCGATGTTCCTGGTTTGAGAGGAGGCGTCCTCGTGCGAACCCAAGATAGTGGCAAAAGAATGCACTGGCTTGAATATGGTATGCGTCGAGTTCCACCCCACCGCGGCATACACCAGTAGCAGCGGCGCGAGGACAATGAGCCACTTGTTGATTCGTCTACGCAGGTCACGCCTCAAAATCGCATAGAGAACTAGGCACGATCCTGCAACGCTAACAAAGCCGAGGCGACGACCGTTGATCAGAATCACGAACAGCAGGAAGGCTGTGAGCAACGCCGCCGGAATGACCACGGACCGTTTGCGCTGCTCGATACCCGATGAGATCGCAATGATGGTGGCCGTCGCAAACAGCATCGTATCGGCGTGCGTAGTGAGCGTTGCCGGCACTGTTTCAAATTCGACCGGCACAATGACGTAACGGAAGTAGACGGCTAGTACGCCCCGGAATAGCGCGGCCGCAACAATGGTCTTCCCGAGCAAGCGAAAGTCGGTTGGCGTTCTTGCGCCGTGCAAGAACAAAAATGCAGTAATCGGCAGAAAGATGAAGGTGTTGACCTGCAGCAACGCAAACATGAACCTTCCACCATTCAGGCTCCCATAGATGACCATGAAAGCCATGGTTCCGAGATTCAACCACAGCGCTCGGTCCAACGCGCGAACACGCGCAGTTTGCCCGCGCCGACGAACCATCAAAACGAGACACCAAACAAAGACGAGGAAATGGAGGCCCGTTACGCCGATGGGTAGCCGTTTATGCAAGATGTCTCCAATCGGACGCATGAACGTCGACCAACGGTTGGCGAATGGAAACTCCGCGAAGTTCTCAGCGGTGAGGGCGATGAACAGAAAGAACGCAAGAGCTCGGACCATCAACCCTCTACAAGAGTCTCGGCACTAGGTAGACCAGGGCAAGCACGTACAACACATTGAAATAGACGAATGCCCAAATGGTTTTTCGTAGCGCGAGCTTCGGCTCTCGACCTTTTGCGAAGAACATTGGAATCGCAACGCTCGCGATTACTATTGAGAAGATTACTAGTTTGGACATTAGGAGACGCCTTCGCTCAGAATTTCGCCCAGCGGGAGCATCACGTCAGGATCTGAGCTCCTTATTCGTGCACACTTAGTCGAGGAACCCCCGTTTGAGCGCCCCCATCAGCGGGTTACGCTGACCCGGCGGTCGCTCCGGCAAATAGCCTTGGCTAATTGTCCATACGATGGTGCCACCGTAGCCATGGCGCTTGACGAACTTACCTTTCGCTTCGAGCGACTGTTCATCCTCATACGATATGTAGCGGCAGCCGTGCCGTTCCGGTGTTGCCAGGCTTAGGTAGGGTACCAGCGCAGCCATATCCCAGTGCCGCACCGTGTCCGAGTACGGTCCACCTCTCCCGAACAGTTCCGAGAGTGGATAATCGTTATCTCCACCTAGAATTGCAGCCTCGTTGGTTGGTTGATTCGGCGCTGTGACGCCGCCAGTGTAACAGATTGCATAAAAGGCCACACCCATGCCGAGCTTCGATTTGGGCACACCGGCCGCGACGTGTCGCTCCAGCGAGTCCGCGATGCTGATCGGCGTGGAGCCTTTCACCCCCTCGAGCGGGCAGTTGTGCCAAGACATCCACCCACTCCCCGTCATCGCAGTGGCGGGATAGTACGACATCAAATTGTACTGGTCTAACTGCTCCGCCAGCTTGGCCACCTTAGGGTCAACACTTTGGAAGTTGGAATTCACAATGTATCCAGGCGCCGTCAGAATTGCATTGGGCAGTGCCGCACGAAGAGATTTGGCTAATTCGACGTACTGCGGCATATCGACTGTACCCTCCCAATCCAGGTCGATCCCGTCGAAGCCAAAATCATTGACTGCTTTGATCAAATTAGCAATGAATTCGTCACGGTGGTTACGTACTGCGCTCATGATCTCCAGACCGTTTCCGGCTCCGCCAAGCATCAGAAGCACATCCTTGCCGGCGACATGGGCACGCTTCGTCACGTCACGCGCCAAGGCCGCACCAGCCGCGTTGTTTCCACGAAAGAATGTCAGATCGAGGGATCCGTCCGGTGCAGCACGGGCTGCACCAAGTACCAAGTGTGATAGCCCGTTCCAGTCGATCTCGTTCGGGGGGTGCTTGTCCGCTTGATAGCCAACATAGTAACCAGTAACCCAGTGGCTCTGTGTGACACGCCTTCTTCTTCCGTGCGCTGCACCGATGCTTTGTTGCTCTGGAGTTGCTGGTGTGTATGCATTAGCTTCCGACCACTTTGCCTCGGATTGCACACCCTTAGCGCTGCCTTCTTCACTGCCATGTGCACTGCGCCCAACTGGCACACCGGGCCTCGAGCAGCCTAGGCCGAACGCGAAGGCGACAGCCAGCGGAGTAATGAGGTGAGCTCGGTGGCAGTTCATTTGATCCATTCCCGGCAGCTCGACGGACTGAACCAG
>JBLNFG010001235.1:0-3647 GCA_050263495.1 Myxococcales bacterium
ACACGATTCGCCGTGCGAACTGCGCGGCCCGATAGCTACGGCATGCCCTCGAGCGCAATTCGCTGGATATCGGCGCCAACGGCCGCCAGCTTCTTCTCGATGTGTTCATAGCCGCGGTCGAGGTGATACACACGGCGAACGATGGTGTCGCCATTGGCGACCAGTCCGGCGATTACCAACGATGCACTGGCCCTCAAGTCCGTAGCCATCACGCTGGCGCCGTCGAGGCTGGGTACCCCCTGCACGATGGCCGTATTATTGCGGATCTCGATGTCTGCGCCCATTCGCTGCAGCTCAGGCACATGCATGAATCGGTTCTCGAAGATCGTCTCCGAAAGCACGCTGCGACCGTTTGCACAGCATATCAGCGCCATTAGTTGAGCCTGCATGTCAGTCGGAAACCCGGGATGAGGTGCCGTAGTCACGTTCACCGGTTGCACCGGCCCCTCCCGAACCACCCGCACCTCTTCATTTTCGCGCTCGAGAGTGATACCGGTTTTGCGCAGCTTGACAATTACGGGTTCAAGTTCGTCGAAGGGTGCATGTTCAAGCAGCACGTTCCCGCCAGCCGCACCCACAGCCGCCATGAAAGTCCCGGCTTCAATCCGGTCGGCAATGATGGCATGGTCAAAGGGAGCCAGTTCTTCACGACCTTCGATGTGGATGATCGAGGTGCCAGCCCCGTCGACCTTGGCGCCCATCTTGTTGAGAACGCGCCCCAGTTCTTCCACCTCTGGTTCGCGCGCAGCGTTGACCAACGTGGTGCGGCCCTTGGCCAATGCGGCGGCCATCATCAGATTCTCCGTGCCAGTCACGGTGGCCATGTCAAAGACGACTTCCGCGCCAGTCAATCGAGGGGCATTTGCCAAGACATAGCCATGCTCTACCTTGATTCGCGCACCCATGGCCTCAAGGCCCTTCAGGTGTTGATCGACGGGGCGAGCACCGATGGCGCAACCGCCTGGTAGCGAGACTTTGGCCCAACCACAGCGCGCAACCAGTGGTCCCAGGACGAGGACGCTCGCGCGCATTTGACGAACCAAGTCGTACGGTGCCTCGGGGACGATAGGACCGACCGGCGCTTGAACGAACACCTCCGGGCACTCGACCCTGACCCGTCGACCCAAATGGGTCAACAGCGCCGCGGTCGTATGAATATCGCGCAGCGCTGGCACATTGCGCAGCCGACTCTCACCGTCCGATAACAGGGTTGCGCAGAGAATTGGAAGCGCCGCATTCTTCGCCCCCCCAACTCGAATCGTACCCGAGAGCCGATGACCACCGCGGATTCTAATTGCGTCCATGCGATGGCCCCCATCCTTAGCTCCGCGAGTTACTCGCGCAACAGGCGAATGTCGTTTTATCGCTCGCAAAATCCGAGACTCCCACGCTAGGCTGCCGTTCCCATGTCCCGAGGTCGCTGCAGGTTCCTTGTTCTAAGCCTGTTAGTTGGCGAAGCCGCCCGGGCGGAAGAGCCGAATCTCGAACTTCGCGGATTCCAACCACCGCTCGATCCTCAATCCTCTTTGGTTCTTGAGCCCGTGACCACGCCGCGAAGCGGTGACTTCGGGGCGAGTTGGGTAACGTCCTATGCGTACAGGCTCGTCCGCATCGTCGACGAGAGCGGAAACAAGGTCGCCATCCCGGTTCGTCATCAATGGAGCCACGACCTCCTGCTCAACGTTGGTGTTTGGAATCGGTTGGCCGTCGGCCTAGCAGCGCCTGCGCTGGCATATCAAACAGGTGATCGCATCCCCGGAGATCCATGGCGGGCGCCGACGGTAGCGCTCGGAGATCCTTCGCTCGAAGCAAAGTACGTCATTGTGCCGAAAGGAGAACTCGGAGGCTATGGTTTGGCGGCGCTGTCGCGAGCGACTTTCCCGTTAGCGTCGCCGGAATCGGGTCTCGGTGATGGCGCGGTCACGGTTCAAGGACGTCTGCTCGGTGAACTCGATCTGATTCTGCTTGGCATTCGTGCAAGCGTAGGATTCAAAGCACGCACGCGCGAACGCGTGTTTTGGGGCGACCAGTTCGGGCATTCGGCGCCGTGGGCAGTCGGGATCGCGATGCGGCCGCAGGCCTTCGGCTGGGATCGCTCGGGTCACTGGACGTGGTTCTTGGACGTCCACGGCGCGGTGGCGATCACGCCGGAAATTGCAACGAGGCATTCGTCACCGGTGGCAATTTCGGTATCCTCTCGCTACGCGGTGAGTAGCGATCTCTCGCTGCTGACGGGAGTCGAAGCCCCATTCAACGGCGCAATCGGCGCGCCTAGCGTGCGCGCGGTACTCGGCTTAGCCTGGGCACCGCGCTTCTACGATGCTGACGGAGACGGCATTGCGGACGACAACGACGACTGCCCCGAGGGGATGCCCGAGGATCGCGACGGTTTCGAGGACGACGACGGCTGCCCTGAAGACGATAACGATAGCGACGGCGTGCCAGACGCGGTCGACCGTTGTCCAAAAGCACTCGAAGACCTCGACGGCTATCAAGACGAGGACGGTTGCCCCGACGTGGACAACGATCATGACGGGATCAAGGACGAGGCCGATGCGTGTCCTGACGTGAGCGGGGTCGTTTCGGTTTCGAAGAAGTACTCCGGATGTCCAGCGAAGGACAGTGACGGGGACGGGATCCTCGACGATGTCGATCGTTGTCCGGATCAAGCGGAAGATCGGGACGGTCGCTTCGATCAAGACGGCTGCCCCGATCCGGATGATGATGCAGATGGTCTGCTCGACGCAGTGGACGATTGCCCAACCCAGCGTGGCTCGCGAAGGGATGTTCCGGGGTTGAATGGCTGTCCCGATCCCGATCGGGATGGCGACACTTACTTCGGCAACTTCGGCGATGCATTTACCTGGGGAGACTTGTTCGGAGCAGAACCTGGCGCAGTCGGCACCCCGCGCGATGCGTGCCCGGACGAACCCGAGGATTTCGACGGCAACAAAGACGAGGACGGCTGTCCCGATCCCGAGCAACCAAGAACCAGACCCACACCCCTCATCACGATCGAGGTTGCTGGAAATGAGGGGTTCGTGCACCTAGCGCGGCCCTTGCGCTGGGAATCAGCACTCTCCGTCAAACCCACGCGCAACGATTTGATCGTATTGCGTGCCATTGCCAAGGAGCTGCGCCAATTCAAGTCCTTCACCGCACTCGTCGGGGTTCGCCCCAAATCCGCGCGCCCAGAAGACGTGAAGTTGGCACAGGAGCGCACTGAACACTTGGTGCAAGCATTGGATCGTTTGAGTCTGCGTGATCAAAGCGCCAAGGCGGGCAGCTTTGCCGAGGTCGCCCAAGCACCGAATGCTCAGGCGTATGGAATTGGGATTGTGCTCTTCACGCGAGGCAAGCCGCGCCTCCCTAATCCGAGCAAGACGCCAACCCAAACCGCGCCCGCCTCCGCAAAAGGCGCGCCCCTATCGCCACCGAAATCCGACGTACCATCGGGTCGAGTACCCGCAGGTAGTCCGGCTACGTTACACGTCTCGCCCAGCGGTACGGCGCCCGCCGTTCGTTCGGCGGTGCCGTCAAGTTCTGCAGTGCCGTCAAGTTCTGCAGTGCCGTCAAGTTCTGCAGTGCCGTCAAGTTCTGCAGTGCCGTCAAGTTCTGCAGTGCCGTCAAGTTCTGCAGTGCCGTCA
>JBLNFG010001236.1:0-3805 GCA_050263495.1 Myxococcales bacterium
GCGGCTCCGACTGGTACCTTGTGGAGGTGTCTCGACTGTGCGCCATTAGCGTAGATTTGGACGCCATCAGCAGTTATCGCGCCATTCATGGCCTAGATCCAGGCCAGACCACGCCTGATCCGGTGCTGAGGCTCGGGGTGAGTCGCCTCTCCCAATGGGCGCAAGACGAGGGCCTGCCACTCACCTGGTTCGTGGTTGGCCGCGATCTGGATGACTCGCTATTCGCAGATAGCATGTTTGGTTTGTGCCGTCGTGGTCACGAGCTGGGAAACCACTCGTTGGACCACTTCTACGACCTAACACGCCGCGACCAGGCAACGATCCGGGACCAAATCTGGCTTTCCTCAGAGCGTTTGTCACGTCTGACAGGGCGGTCCGCACATGGCTTCAGAGCGCCAGGTTACACCCTTTCCGAGGAGTTACTCGACGTGTTGAAGGAATTGCGGGTGCCCTATGACAGCTCACTGTTTCCTTGCCCGATTTACTACGCGGCGAAAGCCGTGGCGCTCTTCGGTCAGCGCCTGTTTGGGCGAAACTCAGCCGCTATTCTCGGCAAGCCGCAGGTGCTCACGGCATGTACTCGGCCGTACCGCATGGGGTCGGCCTACCAAGAAGACGAGCATGGATTGATCGAAATTCCAATCCAAGTTACTCGAGGTCTACGCCTACCACTGATCGGTACCAGCATGGTCCTACTTGGGGCACGCGGCGCTCGCGCGCTAGTGCAACAAGTGGTTGGGGAGCGGCTTTTGAACCTCGAGTTGCACGGAATCGACGCGTTGGACGCCAGCGACGGATTGGGTGAGCTGGCCGCCGTTCAGCGTGATCTTCGTATCCCTTGGCGCAGCAAGCTCGGGATCTTTTCCGGGGTCGTTCGACAACTCAAGCAGGCGGGCTACCTTTTCGTCACGTTACAGGACCTGGCGTTCGCGGTATCCCCAGCTGCCGAATGATGGACGCCATCATTGCTTACCAATGGCCCGGCGGCGCGCTGATGCAACGGCTGGTCGAGTGCCGCGACTTGCTGCATCAGCGCACCACCGTGCTAGAGGGTACGCATCGCCGACCTAACAGGTGTCTATCGGTCTACTTCTGACGGAGGCTGGTCAGAGTCAAGGTTGGTGACGCAGTGTCAGTTTTGCTGTCGTGGAACGAGAAAGCGAATGGATAGCTTGCAGGTCATTCAACGGGATCAAGGTGATAGCGCATCGCATGCATCGACCCGCAGCGGCGCTCGGTTTACTCCGGTAGTGCGGATTGGTACACTGCTCGTGTATTTGGCAGCGATTCTCTACCTTGGCACCGCGCAACCTCAGTCCCTTCCGGCGACGGAGCTGCTGGGCCACGACAAGCTTCTGCACGCGGTTGCGTTCGGCGGGCTCGGGGTTCTGACGTACCGCTGCTACACCTGGTACTGGCCACAGGTCGCCGTCCGATGGTCTATCGGGCTACCGATCGCGGCGTCGACACTGGTCGGAGCAATCCTCGAAATCGTTCAAGCGACCTTGCCCTACCGTTCGATGGAGTTTGCGGATCTCGTGGCTGACTTCATTGGTGCGGCGCTGATGGTGCTCTGGGCGAAGTGGTTCCGCTTGGAGCGACCCTTGTTGCGCTACGGGCTTTAGCCAGCGGGGCGCGCGGTTCGCCCCGCGCCCGACAGGCAATCTGTTTCGATCGTAAGTCGTTCTTTGCGTGGTCAGCAGGTAGTGCGAGGTAGCAGAGTGCCGACGGATTGATCATTTCTCCTGTGGATGCATGCGGGAGTGCATTTCCGACATTGCCGTCCAACGGTCAGGTGAATCGCAACGGAGAATGTCTCTTGTGCCGCGCTGGGGTACGCGTAGTCTCGAAATTTCGATATCCCTGCTTCCTCAGCCAAGCTCCCTTTGGATCTGCCATGATCACCGAAGCCGTCCGAGTCGAGAAGGTGCGGACGCTGTACCGTCAGACAGCCGCAGTGCTGATCACCAATCTCGTGAACAGTGCGCTCGTAAGCGCTGTGCTTTGGGATGCGTGCCCCCACTCACTCATCGTGGGCTGGCTCTGCATGATGACTCTCACTTCGGCCGCCCGAGCCGCACTCTCCCGAGCGTTTGCTCGGAGACGAATTGCGACACGTGACGAAGTCTGGGGGCTGCGTTTCATGGTTGGTTCGGCCGTTTCAGGTGGTCTGTGGGGAGCCGCTGGATTTCTTCTGCTCGAACACGCGAGCGCATTGGAACAGCTGCTCGTCTCGTTCGTCATTGGCGGAATGTGTGCGGCTGCCGCCGGGACGATTGCCTGTTATCACTACACCTTCGAGGCGTTCTCGTATCCGGCGCTGGTGCCCTTGGCTCTGCGCATGTTTCTGTTCGGAGACCGCACGCATGTGACAATGGCGTTGATGCTCGGAGTCTTCGTCGTCGCTTTGTCGGCGGTCGCGCGTGTCAATCAACGCGTGCTCTCGGAGGCATTTACGCTGCGATTCCGGAACGAACAGCTACTCAAAGAGCTTACGACCGCGCGAGCGAATCTGGAGCAAGCGAACCACAGTTTGAAGCAAAGCGTGTTTGAAGGAAGTGAGGCATTGAGGGTTCAATCGGAGTTGCTGCGAGACGCTCAACGGCTGGAGGCGGTCGGGCGCCTAGCGGGTGGCGTGGCTCATGACTTCAACAACCTACTCACGATCATCCTGGCGAACCTGAGCGAATTGGGCGATTTTCAACCGTTGGGTAGGGAGGTCGATCTGCTCTTGGGCGAAGTGCACGATGCCTCGAAGCGCGGCGCGGAGCTAGTTCGACAGCTGCTCACGTTCAGTCGTAGGCAACACTCGAATCCGGAGCTAATCGACCTAGGCACGGCAGTCCGCTCGATGGAAAAGCTGTTGGTGCGACTGCTTGGCAATGGGCATAAACTCACGCTCCGTCTCAGCGACGAGCAGCTGCCCGTCTTCGTGGATCCGACGCAGATGGAACAGGTCCTGATCAACCTGACCACGAACGCCCGCGACGCGATGCCGAGCGCTGGCGTGATCGCGATCGAGGCGAAGGCGCTGCACGTGGAATGTGCCACGGACGGTATCGATGCAGGAACCTACGTCGTGTTGAGCGTCAGCGATACGGGGATCGGCATGGACGACAAAACGCGTCAGTTGATCTTCGAGCCGTTCTTCACGACGAAGGACGTCGGCAAGGGTACGGGGCTCGGGCTGGCCACGGTTTACGGCATTGTCCGCAAGTGCGGCGGCCAGATTCACGTAAGCTCGTCACCCAACCAAGGAAGCACGTTCCGCTTGTACTTTCCGTATATGGAACACACGGCGCAGGGCACTTCTAGGTCGCTGGTGGTGTCCAAGGCCAGGTCCTCCATGTTTGCCGTGTCCGACGGAGTCCGCGGGGCCACGATCTTATTAGTCGAGGATGAGCCCTCAGTTCGGAAGGTGACTCAGCGCATTCTTCAGGCGGAGGGCTTCCGCGTTTACGTGGCGGAAAGTGGGGAAGAGGCCCTTTCACTCATCGGGCGCATTGCTGAGCCCATCGATCTTCTCATCACCGACCTGGCCATGGCAGAGATGGGCGGTTGCGCATTATCGGAGCAGTTGCGCCAACAGCGTCCAACCTTGCGTACGTTGTTCATCTCCGGCTACAGTCGAGACCAAGCCATCGCGCCGGGTACTACTGACAGTCATTCGACGTTTCTCGCAAAACCGTTTACGCGCGACGTGTTGATCAAAAAGATCGCAACGCTGTTGCGAGGTGGCGAGAGCGAAGTCGATCGCCCGATCCGGATGGGCGAATCCAGTTAGTGATCGAATCTGACCGAAGAA